>JAPUKU010000079.1 GCA_027295505.1 Acidobacteriota bacterium | reverse complement strand
TATCCACCGCTCTCGCAACTCCTGTTCGCCGCGGCCGCATTCATCTCGACAGGCGTGGTGGGGATGAAGGCGCTCTGGGTGCTCGTGGAGATCGGCACCTGGCTGGCTCTGCTGCGACTCTGGCGCCTGAGAGCTCTGTCGCCCGCCTGGTTTCTGCTCTACCTCTGGAACCCCCTGGTGATCATCGAGGGATCTGGAAGCGGACACAATGATGTTCTCGGAGTGGGACTGCTTGTCTGTTCGAGCGTGCTCATTATACTCGGCCGATCCGGGCTGTCAATTACGGTGCTGGGTGCGGCGGTTGCTGCTAAGTTTTTTCCTATCATAGCGTTACCCGCATGGATGCGGGTGGTTCCGAAGCGCTTCTGGGTCCTTCCGCCGCTGCTGTGGGCGGCCCTGTGGGCTCCCTATCTCGGTGCGGGGGCACGGCTCTGGGAAGGGCTCCTGACCTACGGCAGGCACTGGGAATCGAACGCGTTTCTTTTCCGTTACCTGCGCCAGGCTATCGAGTGGCTGAACCTGAAGCAAGGAATTGACACTCTGTGGGGAGAAATTTGCACCGCCATGGGGAAGCCCGGTTGGGAGCCGCTGATCTGGCCCCACAGCGAGCCGCGTCAGATCACCAAGCTACTGGTGGCGGCCGGCCTGGCCTGCGCCGCCGTGTGGCTCTGGCGCGCGGGCACCGAGCCGCCCCGGGCTGCTTTCCGGCTCATGGGGCTGGTCCTGGTGCTGGCGCCAACTGTCCACCCCTGGTACCTGCTGTGGGTGCTGCCGTTCGCGGCCTGGTACCAGGCCGGTGCCTGGTTCGTGTTCTCGGCGACGATCTTCCTGTCTTACGCCCCCGCCGGCTGGGCCGGGCTGCCGGAGTGGGCGCTGCTGTGGCTGGAGTATGTGCCGTTTCTGGCTGTGTGGGGTCTGGAGGGGAGGCGCCGCTTCAGCGCACGGGGGCGCCAGGGGGGACCTCTTCCTCGAACGTGCAGATGATGGGTCGATCCTCGGCACCCACGCCGGCAGCCAGCAACATACCGTTCGAGTCCACCCCACGGATGCGGGCTGGCTTCAGGTTGGTGACCACCACGACCATCTTGCCCACGAGCGAGTCGGCGCTGTACTGCTCGGCGATTCCAGAGACGATGGTGCGCTTCCCGTCTCCCAGGTCGACTTCGATCTTCAGCAGCCGGTCGGTGCCTTCTACCCTCTCGGCCGCGGTGATCTTGGCTGTCCTCAGCTTGATGCGCTGGAATTCCTGGATGGTGATCTGATCGGGTACGGTGTCCATGGAGTTCCTCCGGGAGTTGGGCGAGCGATCGCCTGAAGTGGAAGCCGCAGCTGGCGTCGCGAAGTAAGCCTGCTTGTCGATACGCGGGAACAGGGCCTCGGCCCGCTTGCAGCGCGTGGGTTTCTCCTTCCATCTGCCCCACTCGAGGGCGTCGTACCCTGCCTGAAGCTCCTTCTTTGGAAATCCGAGCAGCTCGAGCAGCGTCTCCGCCGATTCTGGCATCGAGGCGGCAATCCCCAGCGCTACCCAGCGCAACCCCTCGACGGCGGATCCGAGCACTGCAGCGCGGCGCGCCTCGTCGTCCTTGCCGTCCGGCTTCCGCCATGGCTCGTGCTTGACCAGGAAGCGGTTGATGCCTCCCACCAGATCCCACAGCGCCGCCAGCCCGACCGAGAACGCGTACGAGTCCATGTGCTCGCGGTAAGCCCCGAGCGATTTGCGTGCGAGCGCGCCCAGCGAGGCCGACTCGGGCAGGACGTTTTCGTCCGGCGGCTCGACCTGTCCATCCAGGTACGAGTGCACCATGGCCAGCGTGCGCTGCACCAGGTTTCCCAGATCGTTGGCGAGATCGCTGTTGATGCGATCGATGAGCGCCTCGTCGGAGTAGGCGCCGTCCTGGCCGAACGTCATTTCACGCAGCAGGAAATAGCGCAGCGGATCGACGCCGAACTGCTCGATGAGCGGCACAGGATCGACCACCTTGCCCTTCGACTTCGACATCTTGCCCTGCGCCGTCAGCCACCAGCCGTGCCCGAACACCGTACGCGGCAGGGGCAGCCCGGCCGACATCAGGAAGGCGGGCCAGTAGACGGCGTGGAAGCGCAGGATGTCCTTGCCCACCAGGTGCAGATCTGCGGGCCACAGCTTCCCGAAGCGTTTCGGGTCAGCACCGTACCCGGCGGCTGCCATGTAGTTGGTGAGGGCGTCGAACCACACGTAGAGCACGTGCCGGTCGTCCCCGGGTACCGGGATGCCCCAGTCAAAGCCGGTGCGACTGATGCTCAGATCCCGCAGCCCGGAGCGCACGAACTCTCGGGCTTCATTGAGGCGGGTCTCAGGGCGCACGAACTCGGGGTGTTTCTGGTAATGCTCGAGCAGTGCATCCTGATAGCGCGACAGCCGGAAGAAGTAGCTCTCCTCCTCGAGCTCCTCCACGGGATGACCCTGCTCGGGGCAGCGGCCGTCGACGAGCTGTGTAACGGTGTAGAAAGACTCGCAGCCCGTGCAGTACCAGCCGCGATAACGATCGAGGTAGATGTCACCCCGCGCTTTCACTGCCCGGAAGAGATCCTCCACGCCCTTCCTGTGGCGCGGCTCCGTGGTGCGGATGAAGTCGTCGTTCGAGATTTCCAGCCGCTTCCAGAGTTGCTGGAAGCGCTTGACGACGCGATCTACGAGCTGGCGCGGCTCCAGACCCTGCTTCTGAGCGGCGCGCTCGATCTTCTGTCCGTGCTCGTCGCTGCCGGTGAGGAAGTAAACGTCCTTGCCGCTCAGGCGCGCGTGCCTGGCGATGGCGTCGGCGACGATCGTGGTGTACGCGTGCCCGATGTGCGGCAGGTCGTTGACGTAATAGATTGGCGTCGTTAGGTAGAAAGTGTCTTTCTTCATGAACGGGAGCGCCGCGGGCGTGCCGGCAACGCCTCCAGCGCCGCCTGCTGCACGTGCTTGAGCGGCACACGGTGGCGGCGGGCGGCGCGGGCGCAGGCTTCATACTCGGGCGCCGCATTCAGGAGACGATCACCGTCACCGGCCACCTTGACAGGTATCTTACCAAACCGGGTTTTGACGCTGTGGATCCGGCGCTCCAGCTCACGCCGCGTCGCCGACCAGGAGCGCACGCCCAGAGTCGAGGTTTCCTCGAACAGGATCTGCTCGAGGGCGGGTGCGGTGCCCGGCCGTGACAGGACGGTGACGTTGATACCGGGACGGCTCTTCTTCATCTGCACCGGCGTGTAGTGCACGTCGAGGGCTCCCGCCTTGAGGAGTTGCTCCATCAGGTAGCCGTACACCTGCGGACTCAGATCGTCGAGGGTGGTCTCGATGATCACGATCTCGGACCGTCCCGCGGAGGCTCGCGTCCGGCCCCACCAGGCGCGCAGCACGTTCGGGTGGTCTTTGAAGTCACGCGCGCCGGCACCGTGTCCGATGCGCTCGACCGTCATGGGAGGTGGAGGCCCGAATTTTGAGGCCACGGTCGACACCAGCGCCGCCCCTGTGGGAGTGACCAGCTCTGCCTCCACGGGTCCCGGACGCACGGGGATGCCGCGCAGGAGCTCGAGGGTGGCGGGGGCCGGCACCGGAAGCGTGCCGTGGGCGGCCTTGACGCTGCCGCCGCCGAGTGGAAGCTCAGAGCACTCCACGTGCTTGGCGCCGAGCAGGTACAGGCACGCTGCTCCGGAGACGATGTCCACAATCGCGTCGACCGCGCCCACCTCGTGCAGGTGCACCTTCTGCTTCGGGATGCGGTGCACGCGAGCCTCCGCCTCCACCAGCCTCTCGACCACCGCCTGTGCCATGCTGCGCACCGGCTGGGGAATGTCAGCGCGCTTTAGAATGCGGGTGATCTCGCGCAGTCCGCGGTGGGCATGCTCGTGGCCGGCCTCCACGATGAAGCGTGTGGCGCCCAGCCCTCCCCGGCGGCACTTGCTCGTGCGCACCTGGTATCCCTTCAACGGAAGACCCGAGAGGATCTTCTTGAGGCGGGCCGGCGCCACACCCAGATCGATCAGTGCTCCCGTGAACATGTCACCGCTGACGCCGGAGAGGCAGTCCAGATAAAGGATCTTTTTCTCTGAAGTCATTGACCAGTAAATATTTAGATGCGCGCGGAATGATAGCAGAAGGCTGGATCGCCTCACAACCTGCGCGAGCTTCCAGAAGGGCTCTCCGACGCCGCTTCACTTGCCCCGCACCGCATTGCCATGAATCCGAAAGCTCCAGTATGATGACAATAGCTGGCTTCGGAACCGGGGAAATGGGAATTTTCTCACCTACAAATTATGTTCTCATAATCGGCATGCTTGTTGGGGTCGCGGTGATGGTCGTGCGCCGCAAAGATAGCCCCGAGGAGCGCCGGCAGGCATTCGAGAAAGAAGCGCTCCCCCACATGGGTGCCATGTACGCGCTGGCCATGCGGCTGACGCGTCGGCCCCAGGATGCCGAAGATTTGGTGCAGGACGCTTACCTGAGGGCCTACCGGTTCTTCGAGCAGTGGGAGCCGGACACTAACCTGCGTGCCTGGCTGTTCACGATCCTGCGCAACGCGTTCATCAACCGCTACCGGCGCAAGGTCTCCTCTCCGTTGAGCGTGGACTTCGAGAAGATCGAGGAGACCTACGAATCTCTGATCGCGGAGACGGTTCGCCGGCGGCGCAGGGACCCGGAGCAGACGCTCCTCGACGGCACCCTGGACGCGGAGATCCGTGAAGCGCTGGATCGTCTGCCGGAGGAATATCGTGAGGTTGTGTGGCTGGCTGTGGTGGAGGACCTGGCCTACAAGGAGATTGCCCGCGTGCTGTCGATCCCGATTGGTACTGTGATGTCACGGTTGCACCGCGGCCGCCGGTTGCTGCAGGCCTGGCTGTTGGACTACGGGCGCCGGCGCGGGCTCGTCAAAGAACAGGAGGGACAGGTTGCACAGCCGATCCAGCGGCTCGCGAAGCCGGAAGCAGCAGGAGAGTCAGAGACATGAAAACAGCTTTGCCCGATAACTGTCGGGAGGTGCGCCAGCAGCTCAGCGCCTATATTGATGAGGAGCTGTCAGCCGAGGAGCTCTCGGGCGTGGAGCGCCATGTCGCCACCTGTGCGCCCTGCCGTGAACAGGCGGAGGTGGAGCGCAGCTTCACCGGTGAACTGCGTGCTCGCCGACTGGGCGAGGCGGCCCCTGCGGGGCTGATGCGGAAGGTACGTCGGGGCCTCGAGCAGGAAGCTGCGCGCGAGTCGAGGGGTGCAGGGTTTGCGGCGTGGCCCGGCCGGTGGAGGCTGGCCCTGGCGGGTGTCGGCTATGGCCTGGCCCTGGTCTTCGCCATAATGTGGCTCGACGGCAAGGTTCCGGCGCCGCGGCCGGCCGGCGGGGTGGCGACGCCCGGAGCTGCTGAGTCGGGCGGCCGGGCTTGGGTCCCGGCCTCTGTAGAGCTTCGCGGCTGGGTGGTGTGCGCGATCTGCGACGAGGCGGGCGTGCCGGTCGAGCAGCACATCTTGTGCGATACTTATGGGCACTTCAACGGGCTGCGCGACGATCAGGGTCGGCTGTGGCTGCTGGTACAGAACAAGGGCCGGAATCCAGACCTGCAGGCCCATGAGATGCGCGGTCGTGAAGTCGCTGTTCAGGCAGAGGCATTCGAGGACGTGGGATATTTGATTGCCCGGAACGTCCACGAGTTGTGAAACCGGGCGTTCCTGGAGGATAAGCAGATGGCGGGTAATGGTGCAATCCTGGAAGTGAATGACAAGAACTTCGACAGCGAGGTTATCAAGAGCACGCAACCGGTGCTGGTCGATTTCGCTGCGACCTGGTGCGGCCCGTGCAAGTTGCTGACACCCGTGCTGGAAGAGCTCGCTGGTGAATACGACGGCCGGGCGCGCGTGGCCCATGTTGACGTGGACGAGAGCCGCGACCTGGCGGTCAAGTACGGGATAGCCTCGGTGCCGACACTCCTGTTCATGAAGGACGGCAAGGTCATGAACCAGATGGTCGGGGCGATCCCCAAGAGCAAGCTCAAGGAAGCCATCGACACCCTGCTGGCTGGTTGAGGAGAGAGTCCGTGGCTGCAACTCGTTCCATGTTCCAATTGATTCTGGCGGGCTTGTTGATGGCCGGACTGGCGGGCGCCACACTTGCCTGGAGGCCCGAAACGCCCGTTGAGGACCCGGGCGTGGTGGTGGAAGAGGAGATCCCGGAACTGTCAGCGGGCGCCGAGGCACCCGATTTTGATCTTCCCCTCATCAGCGGAGGTCGGATCGTTCTTGAGGACGTGCTCGACGAACGACCCGTTCTGCTCGTTGTCTGGGCCGTCTGGTGCCCGCCCTGTGTGGCGGAGTTCCAGGAGCTCCAGCGCCTCCACGAGGAGTACGCCTCGAGCGGGCTGCAGATCCTGGCCGTTGGCGTGCGCTACAACCAGACCCTCGAGGAGGTCCGCTTGTTCGCCCGGGACCAGGGTGTGGAGTTTCCGGTGCTGTACGACGAGCGCGAGAAGGTCGTGCAGCGTTACGGCATCACCTACATACCCACGAATTTCCTCATAGACCGGGACGGTGTCATCGAGTACTCCTCCTACGGTCTGCCCACCGATCTGGAAGAGCGGGTTCAGGCTCTGCTCGAGAACGCCTGATCGACTCTGGAGAGGCGGCTCGGCGTTGCGTGGCCGCCGGTTTGAGGCCGTTACGTTGACCCTCAGGTACCCGTGTATTAAAATCGACGGTAGATGCCTTCCGGCAAAGACCTGAGTTTTACGCAGCCCCCAGAACTTCCCCAAAACAATCGAGGGCCAGAGCGAGTCATCCTGGTGGCGATCTGCTTCGACACTCGGGAGCGCCTGCAGGTTCTCGAGAACCTGGTCGAGCTCGAGAGCCTGACCTCGACCGCCGGCGGCCGGGTTGTGGATCGCTGGGTACAGGAACGATCGCGGCCCGAAGCTTCGTGCTACATCGGCCACGGCAAGGCGCGTGAGCTCGCCGCGCGGGTGCGCGATCTGGAGGCCCAGCTGGTCATCTTTGACGACGACCTCAGCCCGGGCCAGGTGCGCGAGCTCGAGCGTCTGCTCGGTGCGCGTGTTATCGATCGCTCCGGGCTCATCATCGACATCTTCGCCGATCACGCGCGCAGCAGGGAGGCGCGTACGCAGGTGGAGCTGGCCCAGCTCCAGTACCTGTTGCCGAGACTGGCCCGTCGCTGGCGCCACCTGGCGGGACAGCAGGGAGGCGTCATCGGCATGCGCGGTGTCGGCGAGAAACAGATCGAGCTCGACCGTCGCATGCTGCGCCGCAAGATCGTTCAGCTCAAGAAAGATCTGTCCCGCATTGAGACCGGCCGCCGGCAGCGGCGCGGCGCCCGCAACGGTCTGCCGCGGGTGGCGGTGGTCGGCTACACCAATGCGGGCAAGAGTCGGCTGGTGAATGCTCTGGCGGACGCCGACTGCAAGGTGGAGGATCGACTATTCTCGACGCTCGATCCGCGGGTGCGGGCCGCGTCGCTCGGCGCCCACTCCCGGGTGCTCCTGGTCGATACGGTCGGGTTTCTGCGTAAGCTGCCGCACCATCTGATCGCTTCGTTCCGCAGCACCCTGGAGGTGGTGTCGGAAGCCGATCTGTTCCTGCACGTGGTGGATGCGAGCCATCCCACCTGTGAGGATCACCTGCGCGTGACGCGACAGACCATCGCACGCCTGGGCGGGGTGGAGCGCCCCGAGATCCTCGTCTTCAACAAGGCCGACCAGGTTGATGCGGACGGGTACCTGCAGCGCCTGCGCACACTCTACCCGGAAGCCGAGGTCATCTCCGCGCAGTGCGGTTGGGGCCTGGAGGAACTGCGCGAGCGCCTGAGAAACTCTCTGTGGGAAATGCGCCCGGAGCGGCACCTGACATTGCCGGTCTCGAGGCCGGACCTGGTTTACAAGGTTTACGAGAGCGTTCTGGTCACGCGCCAGCGTTACCGGCGCAACCGCGTGCTGCTCGATTACCGGGCAACGGATGGCCAGCAGGGGCGCCTGCGTCAGGTGCTGGTGCGCCGGGGAGCGCGCCCGAGAGGGGACCACGCATGGCTCGCAAGCTGAGGGTGGCGCTCATCTTCGGAGGGCGCTCGGTCGAGCATGAAGTATCGCTCACCTCGGCCCGATCGGTTCTATCGGCCATTGATTCATCCCGCTATGAGGTGCTGCTGGTGGGTGTGACCAGAGATGGACGATGGTTGTCGGGCCCGCAGACCCTCAATCTTCTCGAGTCCGGAGCTGAGACTGGGGCCGGAGCGGTTCCCAGCGCCCTCCTGGCGGATCCGAACGTTCGCGGCCTGGTGCCGCTGGGTGAAGGCGGAGATAAGCCGGGCCCGTCAGGGGAGAGCGTCGATGTCGTCATGCCGCTCATCCATGGCCGCTATGGCGAGGATGGATCACTTCAGGGATTGCTGGAGATGGCCGGCTTGCCGTACGTCGGTTGCGGAGTTCTGGCCTCGGCCCTGTGCATGGACAAGGTGGTCAGCAAGCGCCTGCTGCAGGCCGCGAGGGTCCGTGTGGTCGAGTACGCCTGCTTCGAGGATGCGGTGTGGCTAAAGGACTGGGACAACGTGCGGCGGCAGGTGGAGGACGGCCCCGGCATCCCGTGCTTTGTCAAGCCCGCCAACGGCGGCTCGAGCGTGGGCATCGTCAAAGTTAAAGATGTCGGTTCATTGAAGGCCGCTTTCGGGGAGGCGGGCCGCTACGACCGGAAGATACTCGTCGAGCGCGCCGTTGACGCGCGCGAGATCGAGGTGAGCGTGCTGGGTAATGAGAAGCCGGAGGCATCGATTCCGGGCGAGGTGGTGCCCGCGAACGAGTTCTACGATTACGATGCCAAGTACCTGGATCAAAACTCGCGCCTGCAGATTCCAGCGGATCTCTCGGATGAGCAGACCCGGGAGGTGCGCCGCATGGCAGTTGAGGCCTTCAAGGCACTGGGTTGTGAAGGCATGGCACGAGTTGATTTCCTGATTGACCGAAACACCGGCAGTGCTTACGTGAGTGAGATCAACACCCTGCCCGGCTTTACCCCCATCAGCATGTATCCGAAGCTATGGGAGGCAAGCGGGCTGCAATACCCTCGTCTCATCGACCGCCTCATCGAACTGGCCCGGGAGCGAAACCGGCGGAACGCCGGCCTGGAGACCCGCTACGAGGGGCGCACGCGCTCACTTCCTTGACAGTCATACGGGGGCGCGGCTATGTTGCACAGTGTAGCCGCAACCCACAGACTGTTTTTTTGAGGACCTGAAGCCTTGGGGTCAACCGCTCTGCTAGATGCGAATGTCCTGGTGCTCAACCGCCTGTTCCAGGCGGTGGATGTTACCTCCGTGCGCCGGGCCTTCACCATGCTCTACAAGGGGGATGCGCGGGCGGTTGAGCCGGACTACACCACCTACAGCTTCGAGAACTGGCGTGATGTTACAACCCAGAGCGAAGACGATTTCATCCGCACCCCCACCTTCCGCATAAGAATTCCCTGGGTGGTCCAGCTGTTGTACTTTGACCAGATGCCGCGCCACGAGGTGCGATTCACGCGCAAGAACATCTACTACCGGGACAAGAACCGCTGCCAGTATTGTGGCGGAAAGTTCGCCATCAAGGATCTCAACCTCGATCACGTAATTCCGCTGTCGCGGGGCGGCCGCTCGACGTGGGACAACATCGTCTGCTGCTGCCTGGAATGTAACACCCGGAAGGGGAACCGGCTGCCGGTGGAGGCGGGAATCCGGCTCCTCAAGCAGCCCACCAAGCCCCGCTGGCACCCGCTGGTGCGCCTGAGCCTGTCCCACTCGCGTTACGAGATCTGGAAGAACTTTCTCGATCTGGCCTACTGGAACGTGGAGTTGCAGGAGGAACTGCAGCCTACTTTACCTTGATCCCCTTGAGCGCGGACAGCGGGATGAACACCATGTCGTTGTTGCTCGCCGGATCGCTCGGCTTGAGGTAAAATCCCTTCTCACCGGGCCTGTAGTTGAGCGAGCTTCCCCGCAGGACCTCACCATCCAGGAACTTTACTTGCACTCTGCGCCCGAAGCTCGGCGAGGTGGAGGTAAAGCGCTTCTTTTCGTGGTAATCTTGGCGGCCGCGCAGCCGGCGCACGAAGAAGATGGCCTTGACCTCGCTGAGGGGGACCCTCACGGTGCGGCCCCGGAGGTTGACGACGCGCACGGTTTCCTGGCCGCGGAAGAAGAACTTGCTCCGGCCGCGCAGCAGGCGGCCGTCGAGGTAATGAACGACGATCTTCTGAGGCTGTCTCAATAGCGGATCTCGCCTACAATGGAAAATATAAACTCCAGAATGGCCCTGTCAAAGGAGTTCAAGGCATCCCGTGGATCCCACCTGGGCACGCTTCTCAGCCGCCAGCTATAGGATAGGCGGCCCGCTGACGCCGATGATCCGGCGCCTGCTGTGGGCCAACTTCATTGTCTTTGGTCTCGAGGTCGTGCTCTTTGCGGCCCTTGGCCCGGGTGGCTTCGAAAGCCTGATCCGCTTCTTCGGCCTCGTTCCGGCCTACGTGCTGGGCCGGGGCTGGGTGTGGCAGCTCGGCAGCTCGATGTTCCTGCATTCGATCGGGGGAGGGATCCTGCCCTTCCACCTCCTGTTCAACATGCTGATGCTATGGGTGTTCGGAGGAGACCTGGAGCGTGCCTGGGGGAGCCGTGCCTTCCTGCGCTACTACCTGTTCACCGGGATCGGGGCCGGCCTGACGGTGCTGGCGGTGAGCCCGGGCGCGACCTTCCCGACGATCGGCGCTTCGGGTGCGATCTACGGGATCCTGATGGCGTACGGGATGCTGTTTCCGAACCGCATCATTCACGTCTATTTCCTGTTCCCGGTCAAGGTGAAGTGGCTGGTCATCGTTCTCGGCTTCATGGCCCTGTACGCCTCACTGACGCAGCCCGGCAGCGGCGTCAGCCACCTGTCGCACCTGGGCGGGCTGGTTTTCGGCTGGATTTACCTGAAGAAGGCCTGGCGCGTCCGTGAGCTGCTGGCGGAGTTGCGCTGGCACATCCGGCGGCGGCGCTTCCGGGTCTTCGATGACGACGACAAGCCGGGTACGCGCACCCACTGAGGCCGCCCGCGGCCACGGCTCAGAACGTTTTGAGGCTGATGATGCCGCTGACGTCGAAGGCGCAGAGAAAGTCGCGCAGGAACGGCAGGTGGGGATAAAGCTGCTGCAGCTTCATGAAGTAGGCATCGCGGCCCGCTCCATCGTCTCTCAGGTGGCGAATCTCACCTAGCAGATAGTAGCAGTTCACCCGCAGGTCGCGGTAGCCATGAAGCTCGGCGAGGCGCAGGGCTCGCTTTCCGCACACTTCGGCACAGCTGAGAAAATTCTGCCTTAGAAGACCAAAACATTCGTCCTGCAGACATTCGGCTTCGACGTGCGGCTCACCGATCTCGCGCGCCAGCGCCTCACGGATCTGCTTCAGCCCCTTCCGGTACTCTTTCTTCAGGATCAGGCAGTAACCGAGGTTGTCGCGCAGCACGCTGATGGCACGACGGTAATCTCCTCGGGAGCGGCAGTACAGATCCAGGGCTTCCCGGTAGTGGATCAGAGCCTTGTCGAAGCGGCTGTCGATGAGCTCCAGATTTCCAAGGAGGTTGATAGAGCGGGCTACCAGCCGTGGCGCCCGCAACTGCCGGGCTGTTTCAAGAGCCCCCCCGGCGAATCGCCGCGCGCGCTCCAGCCGCCCCTGCCGGCGTAGTACCACCGCCAGGTTGAACCTGGCCTGCCATCCGGCTCGCGGATCGAGCGAACGCAGGATGATCTGCCTCAGGCCCCTCTCCGCCTCGCGGGGCCGTCCTATCTCCAGCAACGCACTGCTCACGTCACAGAAGGCACGTTGGGCCAGGGCCGCATCCCCTGAACCCCGTGCAGCCTCCAGGGCGCGTTGGAAGGCCTCGAGTGCCTTCCTCCTGTCGCCCCGGTGGTAAGCACGACGCCCACGCTGGGCCCACAGCCGGTGCTCCGATCGGGCACCGCCGGACGGCGTCCTCTTTTTCAGCTCCTCTCCTCCTTGTGACCTGAGCTGGACAACTTGAAGTGCATGAAATCGAGCACCTCGTTCTGAAGGTGTGGTTCCAGGCGGTCGAACAGGTGCAAGAGCTCGGCACGTCGATCCCCGAGCGGCGGTGAATGCCCCCCCTCATCCTTGAAAAAGTCGCTGATACCCAGGTCAAAGATGCGCAGGATCTTGAACAGTGCCTCCAGGCTGACCTTGTACTCACCCGTTTCCATGCGGCACAGATCCGACTGCTGAATCCCCATTTTGGAGGCCAGCTCGGACTGAGTGAGTTTCCGATCTTTCCGGAGTTGGCGGATTTTCTTGCCAACAAGGGGCGCGGGGTTGCTGCGTTCTGGAGTCATAAGCACCTGATTCAAAAATAGTTAATAGGATAATTCCATCTTTGTTTCATTATGTTCACAAGGCATCACCAACGTTGATTATTCTGCTGTTACGGCATAAACTATACACTACTCAGGAGGAAAAACTCACGTTTCCCCAGAAGCCCCGGACCGCCAGTTCCCGGATTTCGCGGCATCCGGAGCCGACGGGTGGAGACAGGGAAGCCCTCCCAGGATTTCCCAAGTCTCACAAGTGAGAGTACCCGCAGGTTAGAAGAGTGTCAAGAACTCGACGGCCTGTGGAATCCATGAGGAGGAGGTACTGCACTATTGAGAGGAAAAGCGTGTGAACACAGCCACATCATTGCCCGCTACTTAGCTGAGATCAGCGAGTACTCGCTGATGAGCAAGGAAGAAGAGATGGCCCTGGCGCGTGACGTCAGTGCCGGCCGCAAGAAGCCCAGCTCCCTGAACCAGCTCGTGCAGTCGAACCTTTCATTCGTCGTCAAAATCGCCAGTCAGTACCGCGGCATGGGAGTTTCTTTCGAGGATCTCCTCAACGAGGGGAACCTTGGTCTCATCGAGGCGTCAAACCGTTACGATCACCGGCGCGGCACCAAGTTCATCACCTACGCCGTCTGGTGGATCCGCAAATCGATCCTCAAAGCCCTCGCCGAGCACAGCAGCCTGGTACGGGTTCCGAGCTACCAGATGAAGAAGGTGCGAGAGCTCAATCGCGCCGAACGCCAGCTCACCCGCAAGCTCGGACGCAAGGCCGAGCGGGAGGAGGTCAGCCGGCAGGTCGGAGCCTCTGTGGCGCAGCTCGACGCACTGATGCAGCTGCCCTGCAAGAAGATGTCGATCGACAGCAAGATCGGCAAGGACAGCGACTCCAGCATCAGCGATTTCCTCACGGACAAGACCAAGTCCAGTGTTGAGGATCGTCTGATCAGCAAGGAAAACCGCCAGCTCGTGCACTGGGCGCTGACCGGTCTCGGCGACCAGGAGCAGCAGATTCTCATGAACCGCTTCGGCTTTTCGGGAGGCAAGACTCTCACCCTGAAAGAGATTGGCCAGCGCATGAACCTCAGCCGCGAGCGGGTGCGCCAGATCGAGGTCCAGGCCAAACGCAAGATCCGCCGTCTGTTTGCCGGTGAGAACAAGACCGCCCTTCCGGTCATCAAGCACCGTCCGAAAACCGCTTTCCGGGACTTCAAGAACAGCCGCAGCCACCCCGGACATTGATGCTGTGCTGACGCTTTCCGGGCGTCGGCGTCCTTGACTTGCCGACGGGAGTGCCCCTATGATGAGCGCTCCTGTCGGCGCAACCGGAAACCGCCTCTTTCCGCCCGAGGAAAGCCGCAGATGGCAAAGAGCGAACGGGGCGTACCGGCGCGCTCCGGCCGTAGCGCGGGTCGGCCGCCCGCACTTCCCTGGATCAACCTTCTTCAAGAACCCACCGCGCTGCTCGATGCGCGCGGCCATTTTGTGGCGCTCAACGCCGCTTTTCGGGCGCTCTTTCCACCGATCGCTAAGAAGGCCAGCCCGGACAGGGGTGACGCCCTGGAGGACTGGATCCGGATACCGCTGTCCGCGGACTGGTCGCCCCGGCGCAGCAAGGAACCTTCCGGCCCGTTGAAGGTCCGGGTGGGTGAACGCGACTGGGAAGCCTGTCTTGGCGGACTGCCCCCCGGCGCCGGCGGCCGCTGGCTGCTCAGCCTGCGCCCCCTCGGGCTGCCGGATGCGGGCCGGGATCTAGCGCTCCTCAACGAGGTGGCCCAGGGGCTGGCATTCGCGCTGGAGCCCGAGGAGGTTTTCTGCCGCCTGCTCGACACCCTTGGACAGGCGCTCGATTTCGAGGTGGCCGCCTGCGCATGGACGGGGCAGAACGTGTCGGCGGGACTCCTTCGGCTGGACGCTCCGGCCGACACCGCCGCTCTGCAGAGGGAAATCGAGGCGGCAGGACGGGAGATCGGCGCCGCCTGGACCGGACGCCTGGCCTTCACCGTAGAGCGATCCCTGCGCTACCACGGGCAGGACCCAACGCTCGAGTCGGCTCCCGACTTCAGGCTCGTAGCCCCGCTGCACCGCGGTAGCAAGGTCACCGGCCTGCTGTGGCTTGCCTCCTCCTCGCCAGCCCTGGCTCGCGAGGAGAACCGCAGGCTGCTTCTGGGAATGGCCAACCAGGCGTCGCTAACGCTGGTGCGCCTCGAAGCGTCACAGGCCGCCGAGACACACAAGTTCCAGGCCATCATCGACTCGATGCCGGCAGGTATCTTTCTTCTCGATGCGCGAGGCCGCGCCCGCCTGCTCAATCCGGCGGCCCGGGAGCTTCTGGCCTCCACCGGCACCCCGGCCGGCACGTCTTTGCGATCGCTAGGAGGCATCGACCTGATGCCGCTCGTGGCGGAAGCGGTCCGGCATGGCACGCCGTTGCTCCCCCGGGAAGTCGAAGATGGAGACCGGGTCTTCAGGCTGAGCCTGACACGGGTGCGCGGCGGCGGCGGCGAATCTTCAGATGTGTTACTAGTGGCCGAGGACGTCACCGAGCAGCGCCGCGTGCAGGATCAGCTCATGCAGAGCGAGAAGCTTTCTTCCCTGGGGGAAATGATCTCCGGGGTGGCCCACGAGCTCAACAACCCTCTGGCCACGGTCATGGCTTACGCTCAGCTCCTGACGGAGGCGGAGGTGCCCGCTGAGGTACGCCGCATGCTCAAGACAGTGAACTCCGAATCAGTTCGGTGCCAGAAGATCGTTCAGAGCCTGCTCACCTTTGCCCGCCGGCATACGCCCGAGAGCCGCCGGGTTGAGATCGAGCCCCTCCTGCGGGAGACGGTGGAGCTGGTCTCCTACAGTAGCCGCTCGGAAGGTGTGGTGATCGATCTGCACATTGACGCCGAGCTTCCGGTCGTCCTGGCCGATCCGCATCAGCTTCAGCAGGCGTTCCTCAACATTCTCAACAACGCCTGCCAGGCGATGGAGGAGACTGCCGGTGAAAAGCGGATCCTCGCCACGGCCCGCGCGGAGACCGGTGGATTACGCATCGACTTCAGCGATACCGGCCCCGGCATTCCGCCGGAGGTGCTACCGCGCCTGTTCGACCCATTCTTCACGACCAAGAAGGTCGGCAAGGGAACGGGTCTGGGGCTGAGCCTGACGTACGGAATCGTCCGGGAACACGGGGGAACGATCGAAGCGCGCAACGAGCCCGGGACGGGGGCCTGCTTCTCGCTCTTTCTCCCCGCTGCGCAGGCCACAACCGATCAGGGAGTAGGGGGTGCTGACTCTACCGCCGAGGGATCCGACAGAGAAGCCGCTCGAGCCGAACAGCACCCGACGCTGAGCGCGATGCCGGCGGCGTCTCAGCGCATCCTGATCGTGGATGACGAGGTCTATCTGGCTACCGTGATGCGCGAGGCTCTTGAAATGGAAGGCTACGGCGTGGAGGTTGCAAGCGACGGACGGGAGGCTCTGCGGCGTCTCGGTGAGGCAACCTTCGACCTGATCATCACCGATGTCAAGATGCCGAACATGAGCGGCCGCGATCTGCATGGGGAAATCCTGCGACGCGCCCCGGAGCTTGCCGGGCGGGTGCTGTTCTCGACCGGTGATGTGGTCAACCCCTCGACCCGCAAGTTCTTCGAGGACACCCACAGCCAGTACATCACCAAGCCTTTCAAGCTATCCGACCTGCGCCGCGTGGTGCGCTCGCTGCTCGCTCAGCCAGGAGCCGGAGCATGAAGCTCAAGCGATCCCAGGTTGAATACATTTCGCACCAGGTTGTAAAGCACCTGGTGCGCGAGGGGGTTATCGAGGTTGAGGATCCCGTCGTGGCGACGGAAGTTTTGCAGCAGGCGTTCACGAAGGATCTCATGGTCGAGGACCATCTCAACGATGAGGTACGGCAGCTGCTGGAGGAGCACGCGGATAAAATGGCGGGCGGCAGCGTCGAATACCACGAAATGTTCAAGCTCGTGAAAGCGAAACTCGTCCGCGAGCGGAAACTCATCCTATGAGGTGCCGGCTCCAATGAAGCTCAGTCACGAGAAGGTCATCCAGCTCTCGCACCTGCTGTCCGAGGCGCTCGATCAGGCCCCGGGTGTGAGCCTCGTGGCCGAGAAGAACGACGTACGCCTGGCCATCGTCCGACTGCTCAAGCGCGAGCTGCAAATGGAAGCAGACATCGAGCGCAAGGTGACCACCAAGATCGAATCGTTGCGACGCGGTGTTCCGGAGGGCAGCCCGGAGTGGGACATTCTTTACCGCAAGTACTATGACGAGGAAGTGGGTAAGTACCGCTCGATCAAGGAGTGATCGGGGGCGTTGGGCCGGCCAGGCTCCAGCTGGCGAGGCGGTTGTGCAGAAGGCGGCGCGCCAGGTCGTTCACGCGTTTGAGCGTGATCTCCTGAAAGGTTGCGGTTTTTTCGAGTGGCCGGGCTTCTCCGATTAGCGCCAGGCGCGCGGCTGCGAGATTGCTCTCCCGTTCGTGCAGGTGGCGACCGTCCAGGTAAGTCTTTGCGGCCGCCAGCTCCTTGGGGCTGATGCCGTCGCTTGCAACCTCGTCGAGTGTCGCTTCCCATACTTTCTTGAGTTCCTCCACGTCTTCCGGTGCGGCGCCCGTGGCCATGAACATGGGTGAGCCCGGCAGCTGCGGCGCGTGGTGGCTCTCGACCGAGTAGGCCAGACCCCGCTGCCCGACGATTCGATTCCCCAGGCGTCCCGCATAGTAGCCATGCTGGACCACGTACCAGAGCGCCTCGAAGAGCGGGTAGTCAGGTGAATCCGTTTCGATGCCCGTGAAGAATCCGTAGGCAATCTCCACCCGGGTCTTGTGCTCGAGGCGAGTGATGGGTGACCGTGGTCTCTTTCCACTCAATACCTGAGACGACACTTCGCCAAGCGATGATTGTTCAGGGGTTCGAGGCGCCGATTTCCAACCGGTGAACGCATTCTCCAGGATCCGCAGGGCCTCCTGCACCGGTACGCTCCCGCTGAAGGCGATCCGCGCTCGCTCCGGCCGGTAGTGCCGACGGTGGAAGGCGCGCAGATCCGGGGCCCTGATGGAAGACAGGCTCTGCTCATGTCCCGAAGCCGGAAGTGCGGCCGCCAAAGGTGTGCCGTCGTAAAGGGCCGACCAAAGTCCATTCCAGGACAGGCCTACCGAGTCGTCTCCCAGGCCAGCCGCGGCATTGATCTGTGCCTGAAGCGCGTTGTTGAAAGAGTTGCGTGGAAAGACAGGATCCCGCAGTGCACCGGCCAGCAGCGCGGCAGCATGCTCTAGATCACGCGCGGCAAATTCGATCTCGATACGTATCTTGCGGGGATCGACGAAGTCGATGCTAGCTCCGCCCACGCGAGCTCGCCAGCGCAGACCCAGTCTGTCGATGACGCTGGCGGTTTTCTCCGAACTGAGCTCGGCACTGCCGAAGGCGAGGAGCCGCGCCGTCAGCGCGGCGGTGCCCCGCCTCGAGGAGGGATCAACAAGAGGGCCCGCGTCGATCTCCGCCACGAGGGAGGCGGTCGGCGCCCAGGAGTTCTCCGCCGCCCGCAGGACAAGGCCCGACTCCAGCCGTGCCTCCGAGAACGGGATTGGAGGCGGAACTGCAGCGAGCAATACCGCGGGCGGGTGGATTGAACCGTGGTCCTCGTGGCGCTTCGACACGCTTTGGTTTCTGCGCGCCGCTTCCGGACTCCTGGAGGCACGGTGCTCTCCGGCGGTGTTGGTGGCGGTTGCCTGCGGGATGAACACCCCCACCGTTCGGTTGCGCGGTATCAGGGTGCGGCGCGCCACCGCCTGGACGCGCTCCGGGGTCACCTCGGCAAGGCGCTTCTCGAACTGCCCCCAGCCGTCGGTTGCACCCAGCGCCTCAAAGCCGGCACGCATGTGGGCGACTTCCTGGTAAGTGTCCGCCGACAGGCGCATCAGGTTGCCGAGCCGCTCGCGCACCTGCGCCAGTTCCTCCGGTGGTGGCGGGGAGACGGCAAGACGCTCCAACGATTCGAGAATGCCCCGTTCGAGGCGTTCCGGGCTCACACCCGGGGCCGCTTCTGCGGTGATCGTGTATAGATAAGGATGCAGGGATGGAAGCAGGCCGGTCGAGAGGCGGGTGGCCAGGCCGGTCCTGACCACGTCACGGTACAGTCGGCTGGTGCGCCGCCCTGCCGTCAGGGCCCCCATTTCGAACCCGCCGTCTAGCAGGTTAAGGGAGCGTCCCCCGCTCAGAAGGCCGTCCAGCATCAGAAAAGGGTAGAAATCGAGCTCGTTGAACGCGGGGGCGTGGTGGGCGATCAACACGTGCGCAGAGGAGCCGGGCATGCGGATCGCGACGCGCTTCTCACCGCGCTGGGGGGGCTCCCGTGTGCGCAGCGGTTCGGGGGCCGGCCGGCCGGGCAGCTTGTCGAAGGCACGGTGCACCGCCGCCAGGGCCTCATCGGTGTCAAAATCTCCGACTACCGTCAGCACCGCATTTGCCGGCACGTAATGCTTGTCATAAAAGTCCACGATGTCAGCGTGTGTGATGGCCTCCAGGTCACTGACCCAGCCGCTGATATTGAGGCGGTACGGATGCTCACGGAAGGCAATCGCTGCCACATCATCGAACAGCATGCTCCAGGGGTTGTTCTCGTACCCCCGGAGTTCCGAGAGCATGCTGCCGCGCTCCACCTCCACTTCCTCGGGCCGGATCCGGCAGCGCGACATGCGCTCCGCTTCCAGAAACAGAAGCCAGTCGAGGGCCTCCCGGCGGGCGGTCTCGTAATAGGCGGTGTTGTCGAGCCGCGTGTAGCCGTGCCAGTGCCCCCCGAGCCGCTCAATGAAGCCGGTGACGTCACCGGGCGGCAGGTTCACCGTGTCCCGGAATGCCATGTGCTCCAGGTAGTGGGCGATCCCTGTGATCCCTGGCACCTCGTAGCGCGCGCCCGAGCGGTACCAGCTGAGCACGCTCACCAGGGGCAGGGTGTGCTCCTCGCCGAGGAGCACGATGAGGCCGTTGTCAAGGACGTGGCGGCTGAAGCGGATCGGTGGAGAACCCGTGGAGTTCGCGAACTCCGCCTCTTCACCTGCAGCGGGAGGTGGGGCGGCGAGAGTGTGAGGGGTCGATGAGAGCACCAGTACCAGGAGCCATACGATCGGCTCCAAGGGGCGGCATGAACGGACTCCTCCGTATGGCCCCGGAACGGTGTTCAGGGCCGGGAGCACGATCTTTTCTCCCAGCATGGGCGGACTCTAGCACCCGCCCCGGGACGGGTCAACGAACGTACCCGGACAACAGGTACGACACCTCGCAGGTCCGGAGCCAGGAATTTTATTTGACTTCGAGGCGCGTTGCGTAGTTAAATTCTGTACTGTAACCGAGGGTTGACGTCGTCTGTTAAGAGGATCTGTTGTGAAGACCGCGCAAGGCCAAGTCGCTTTCGCGGTCTTTTTTGCGTTGAGATCCCATTGGGCCGGATACCCTCACTGTTAGGGTCAAGCGTGCACAGTGCGCGCACGCGGCCCCCGGCGTTGCCACTGCCGGGGAAATTCCGCGGGTTTTAGGAGGTGTGTTAATGGCAACAGGTACAGTCAAGTGGTTCAACGACTCCAAGGGATTCGGCTTCATATCCCAGGGTGAAGGGGAGAAGGACGTGTTCGTTCACTTCTCCGCCATCCAGGGTGATGGGTACCGGTCTCTCAACGAGGGGGACCAAGTTGAGTTTGAGATTACCGAGGGCGCCAAGGGCCCCCAGGCCTCAAACGTCCGTAAGGCGTAGACGACCATCTGAGCCACGCATCAGCCCCGGAGGAGGTCCGCTTCTCCGGGGCTTTTTCTATGTCTGAAGGATGATGCGCCCGAACGACTCTCGGGACTCTAGCAGGCGGTGCGCCTCGGCTGCTTCGTTGAGTCCCAGGGTGCGCGACACAATCGGCCGCAGCGATCCGGAGACGACGAGGTCCACTACGTCGGTGAGGCGGGCCTGTCGTGAACAGCCGCTGATGGTGAGGTCCTTGAGGACCAGGACAGCCGGCTTGATCGGCACCGTATCGCCGGAGACGGCTCCGATGAGCGCCATTCGTCCCTCCGCCGCGAGGCTCCGGAGTGATGCCTCGAAGGTGGCGGTCCCCACGCATTCGATGACGACGGTGACGCCGGTGCCGCCCGTGAGCGCCTTGACACTTTTTGCGAGACCCTCCGCAGGGCCGCAGATGACGTGATCGGCTCCGAGGTCTTCCAACAGCTGCGCCTTGTGCTTGGACGTCGTGGAGGCAATAACCCGGGCGCCGTGGAGACGGGAGAGCTGGGTGGCGTGGACCCCGAGGCCTCCACCGGCTCCGGTCACCAGGACGCTGTCGCCCGGTTTCACGCCCGCGACGCCACGTACCGCCTCGAGCGCCGTGGCGGCGGCGCAGGGCAGGGCCGCGGCCTGATCCCAGGGAATGGACTCGGGAAAGCGCGTCAAGCAGGTGGCCGGAGCGCACATGAGCTCAGCGTACCCTCCGTCTTCATCATGCCCCGGCATGCGGCCGGGCGCCTCGCAAAGCTCGTTTTGCCGCTCCTGGCAGTGAGCACACACTCCGCAGGACAGCCACGTGGGTACCAGGACGCGGTCGCCCACCTCGAGGCCGCTCACATCCGGCCCCAGACAGGCTACCTCCCCGGCGACCTCGTGTCCGATGATGCGGGGAAGCCGCACGTCACGGTATTTGCCCTGGCGCATGAGCACGTCGTGATAGCAGACTCCGCAGGTGCGCACTCGCACCAGGGCCTCGCCGGGACCCGGAGAAGGGTCGCGAGCCTCGCCGAAGCGCAGCACCTCGGGACCTCCATACCGATCGATGAGAACAGCTCGCACTTCTTGCTGGAGGGTTCAGGTCAGGAGTTTTCCGCCGGCGCGGGGGGCGCGGTCGGTGGCGGGGAAGCCGGTGGGCCGATCGACGGTTGGGCGGGGGCGAATGTCGTCACCGCTCCGAACTGGGTCACGAGCGCAAGCCCGGCCGACAGGACCAGCAGGGCCGTGCCCAGAAGCGAGCCGAGAACGCTGAGGCTGAAGGCCACGATTCCCCAGTAGAACGGCATGATCTGGGTCGGCAGGTAAACCAGGAAGCCGATCGACAGGGCGGCCATCGGCTTGACGTCGCGGTGCAGGAGCCCTTGCGCGATGCGGTCGCCCAGCAGTCTCAGGATCGCCGCCAGCCCGAATGCCTTGACGCCGATCCAGGCGATGCCGAGCATGCCGACCAGCGGGATGCCGATCAGGACGAAGCAGAGCAGGATGAAGATGCACATCAGCACGAAGTAAGAGGCGTAGGCTAGCAGGCCCATGAAAATGGAGCGACCCCAGATCTCCGGGAGCGCTCCCCCGGCATCGATGACGCGCTGCGGTATGAGCCCCACGATGAGCAGCATCAACCCGAACAACACTCCCAGCTTGATGAGCCGGAACGCGTAGATGCAGCGCAGCAGGCCGATGCCAGCCGAGTGGGCCTCCTCACCCAAGTCGAGTTCGCTGATAAAGGATCCCAGGCTGAAATTCCCGACATCAAGGTGAACGCGCTCGCCGTGCACGGTGGCGAGCGGCGAGACTTCGTACATTCCACCGATGTGAACGAACTGGCCGTCAATCACGCTGGTGTCCATCACCTCTGTATCAGTGAGGATGGCCACCACGTCGCCCTCCACCCGGCCCGAGATCTTCAGGGTTCCGCAGATCACCACCACGTCGCCGCGGACCTCACCCAGGATCTCCACGTCGCCACCCACCGACACGACGTCGTCCTTCATGGTGTCCTCGGACCCCACTGTGATCGGATGGAAGAACTCGAAGGCGCCTCCGCCGTGGACACCATGGACATCCAGAAGGATCTCCGTCTCCTCGTGGTGGCCGTCTTCCGAGCTGTTGTCGGACACCTTCAACTCGAGCAAGAAGGTGTGATCCGATCCCTCTTCCTCGTCGGCCGTGACCTGGGTCTGAGCGGGATCGTCGGCATCTCCGGCCGCTAGGGTGGCAGCGGTTAGCGTGCCTGCGAAAAGCCCGATGACGAGTGCGAGCAGGAGAAGTAGCCGAACCGGAGCGATCCCCGCGGGCTGGAGCTGCGGGGTCACCGGATCTCACTCCGCTGCGGCCGCACACCGCTCCGGAACTCGCGCGCCAGGGGCAGGGCCGCCGAGCACACAGTCAATACAAGGATGGTCAGGGCCGCCACTTCTAGGAAGGGCAGCATCGGTGCGAGCGACACGGCTGCCTGTGCGGCGGCGTCGAGGAGGCTCATGACGAGTGATCCAGCCGCCCCCAGGAGCGACCAGAGCGTGGCGCCGAGTCCCTTCAGCGTCCGCCAGGTGGCAGAGCCGCTGGAAACCGATCGAGCGGAGAACAGCAGAGCTGACAGGCTTCCCAGCACACCAAACACGAGGAAGAGAAAGAGTGAAGCAGCCGTCGCCTGCCAGAGTGCTCTCCGCCCGAACCGTTTGCGCGCCACAGCCGGCGGTACCCCGGCGTGAATGGCATCCATCACACGCTCGCGCACGTCTACCATCGGCACCTGGGCACGCGTGCGGGCCAGCAGGTGTGCCAGCGACACGGTGCGCTCGCGGTACCGTTGGCAGGCGCCGCAGGATCTCAGGTGCTCGTGCAGCCGGATCTCGATGCCGGGAGCGATCAGTCCGCTCGCTTCGTCTTCGATCCAGCGCTCATAGGCTCGGCAGGTCATCGGCTCACGATCTTACACTGCGTACTCTGGAAATTGGCGTGCAATGATGCGGCGCAGCTTCACCCTGCCACGGGCCAGGCGCGTTTTCACGGTTCCCTCCGGAATGCCAAGCAGGTCGGCGATCTCGGAGACCTTGCGATCTTCCATATGGAGCAGCACCAGCGGAGCCCGGTACTCGTGCGGCAGCTGTTCGAGGGCGCGGGCGACCACGGCACTGCGATCCTTCTTGTTGACGGCACTCTCGGCTCCCGGCCCGGGAGCGGGCAGGCGTTCGTCGAGCGGTCCAAACCGGCGCCGGTGCCTCCGGGAGCGGATCTCGTCGAGAGCCCGGTTGGTGGCGATGCGATAGATCCAGGTCGAGAAGGCGTTCTCCGGCCGGTAGCGGGCCAGGTTGCGATACGCCTTCATGAAAACCTCGCTCACCAGATCCTCCATATCGTCGACCGAAATGCCCATCTTGTAAATGACCGAGGCCACCAGGCGCTGGTAGCGGCGCATGATTTCCCCGTATAGATCTGCCTCACCCCCGAGGATCCGGGCAATGAGCCTGGCGTCCGGTTCATCATCGCTTCGAAAAGCACTCTGCTCCACCGTCCAACCATTCTACTGGCAAGCCGCAGCGGGGGTTTCAGAAAAGGATCGTAGAAGGTAAGCTCTTGTTTTTCAACAAGATACTTAGATTGGGGGGCCTTGCCCCGGAGCCGGTCTCCGGTTCCTACTTGATGCGCGTGGCGATCAGGGCCAGGCCGAAGCGGGTGGTGCAGTTGACGTCACGCACCAGGTTCGTCAACGAGCGCAGGGGGCGAAGCCGCCAGAAGCGGCCGGAGAGCAGCGCTAGCCGGGTCGAGCGCCAGTGATCGGCCAGGTGCTGCCGGCTGCGCAGACCGCGGAAGGAGAGAGGGTTGAGGCGGGCGTGCAGGCGCGCCACCATCGAGGCCAGTGAGCGCCTTGCCGCGCCCCGGGCATGTTCGAGGTGTGCACCCGCTTTGATCATCTGCTCGCGGGCCGCCCCCCTGGCAGTCTCCAGGTGGGCGCCGGCCTTGTCCATCTGCTCGCGGGCCGCCCCCCTGGCAGTCTCCAGGTGGGCGCCGGCCTTGTCCATCTGCTCGCGGGCCGCCTGGCTGATGCCGGAGGTGATGGCGCTGATCGAGTTGCTCACCCTGAAGCGGTGACGTCGTATCGGGCGCGTGACGTGGCGGGTCTGCAGCCACAGTTCCTCCATCTCGAGGAAGAGCGTGACCCATGCCCGAAGCTGGCGGGCCACCTCGGGAATGCGCCGGCGCAGGTGGGCAAATCGTGACTCCACCGCGTATCCCCGGCGCCGTTGTGTACGGTCCTTGAGGCGCAGGAAGCCGGTGATCATGGGGTGCGCGTCCTCGATCATGGCAGCGCGGTACCAAAGGTAGTTCTTGAACAACCCCCAGTAGGTGTGAGGATTCGCCCGCGACAGCACCTGTCGCAGGGTATCGAACGAGTAGAACGTCTTCCAGCACTGCTGGTAAGCCTCGGACCATTGCTCGGCGCTCATGTTCGGGTGGTCCATGACGGGGTGGAACGAATCGAATCGGTTCAGATCGGAGTGCATCCAGGCGCCCTTATGGACCATCTCCAGGTGGTCGCGGGAGCCCGGCAGCGGCGTGAGCATGAAGAAGGAGACCTGATCGATGTGGATCTCATGGATGAGGGCATGAACATCCTCGGCAATGCTTTCCGGGGTGTCGGCCGGGAAGCCCAGGATGTAGCCCACGTGGCAGGCGATGCCGTGGTGGTGCCACAGATCGATCATCTCGGTGTATTCCTTGGCCTTGTTCTGTGTCTTGCCCGCCGCCTTGAGGTTCTCGGGGCGAATCGATTCCATGCCGATGAAGACCTGCGTGGATCCGGCCCGGGCCGCCTTTTCGATGAAATGGGGGATTTTCCAGGCCAGGGTGTCCACCTGGATCATGAAGTCAATTCTGATGTTTTCCTCTTCTCGTAGCTCGATGAGGACATCGAAGATCTCCTCCCAGTTCGGATTGCGGGAGAAGTTGTCGTCCGTGAAGAAGTAGTAGTCGACCTTCTTTTTCCAGTTGTCCCGAACCACTCTCTTGATCTCGACGGCCGAGCGGGTGCGCATCTTTCGTCCCTGCACATTGATGATGGTGCAGAAGGAGCAGTTGAAGGGGCAACCGCGGCCGGCGTCAATGGTGCCCAGGTTCGGGTAGGCGAAGCGCTTCATGTAGGTACGATCGAGCTCCGGAATGGGTTGCTCACTCAGGTCCGGCCGCTCTTTGATGTCGTAGCGCGGCTTGAGCTGGCCAAGATAAGCATCGCGCAGGAGGCCGGCCCAGGCCTCCTCGACCTCCCCGTGCACGATCGTGACACCGTGATCGACCATCTCCTGCAGCTCGGGTGTCAGATCGGGAAACAGCTCCATGATACCGCTGGTGTGGAAGCCACCGATGAGGACCGGTAGATCCAGGTCGCGGAACTGCAATGCGAGATCGGCTGCCCTGGGGAACTGGTTGCTTTGCACGGCGCACAGGCAGATAGCGGCCCGCCCGCCGCCACGCAGCGCGCGCCGCGCGATGCGCTTTGGATCGATTCGATGCACGGTCTCGTCGTACAGCAGCGTACGAACCTCGATGCCCTCTCCCAGGCCGTTGCGCTTGACCACGTCGCGGGTCAGCGAGTGGATGGCTGCCAGCGTGTTGCTGGGCAGCACGCCGCGCACATGGCGCACGACGTAGCCGTCGTCGTCATACTTCGAGGGCTTGATCAGTACAACGGTAAAGGGAGGTGCCGATTTCCCGGCAACAGAGTCCGAAATCTTATCGGTCATTTGCAATGAGGGCATCATAGTGGCCCGGACGGTAGCACTGGGATCAGAATGCTGTCAAGGAGAATCAGCAATTCTCGACGCTTCCGTGAGGTGCGGATCGCAGAGCGAGGTTTGCGAGGCGGTCGCGGCAGAGAGCCCCTTTAATCCGGCGGTAGCTGGGAGCTCTCAGGGATTGCCGGTTCGCCCAGATAGATGCGCACACCGAACACCCGGCCGATCGGTTTGCGCCCGTCATCGGCGACGGGATACCGGTCTAGCAGGCTGTGGCGCTCGATATCCAGGCCGCTCGTTGAGGTCTGTGACGGTTTAGGCCCGTGGTCGGCCCGTCTGCCGTGCAGCTCCAGCGCGAAGACGCTGTCACCGAGGCCGCCCGCCGGGCGCGTGAGGTGGATATGAAAGCCGTTCCTGAACATGGCCCGGACCGGACAGGAGAGAGAGCAGATAAGCCGGCTTTCCTGTGCGGAGGCAGTGTTTTCAAGATAAGCGATCAGATTTTCGCGCGTCACGCCCGCCGCGAACTCCAGGTCGAGGTGCGGCAGATCCTCGGAAGAGGTCAGATCCGATTCGAGGAAGGCATCCACCTGCTGGCGGGTCTCCTCGCGGCTGAGCTCCGGCGGTACGCTTAAGCGGACCTCGTCGACAAACTTGCGGAACCGTGCCTTGACCGTCTCCTGGCTGTCCCGGTGATCGAGGATCAGGTAGCCGCTGCCGCGCAGGGGCTCCGCTGTCCGCGCTGGCTGGGGAGGCTCTTCTTCCCCGGCGGCCATGGCCACGGCTGCGGCCAAAAGAATGGCCAGGCTGGAGCCCAGCACCAGCCGGGGGGTGGTGTGTAATTTCATGTAAATTCGATTATACCGCCGGACTGGGGCCGAGGCAGAGGGTGGCTGGAGAAATCGGCACCGGGGGTAAAACGAGGAAGTGTGGGGAGCGGCCGAACTCAGACGGCCTTGATCACCCGGTTACGGCCGCCCTCTTTCGCACGATACAGGGCGCTGTCGGCGCACGCCACCAGGGTGGTCACGTCGCTTCCATTCCCCGGGTAGCAGGACACGCCAATGCTGATGGTGATGTTGACCCTGGCCTTGCCGTTCTGGAGGGTCTGGCCCTCGAGCCCCTTGCGGATGCGCTCCGCAGCGGCCACCGCCATTTCGGGAGAGGTCTCTGCCAGGTAGGTGATGAACTCCTCGCCACCGTAGCGGCCGCTGACGTCGACCATCCGAAGGTTCTCGCGGATGATGCGCCCCACCAGGGTGAGCATATGACTGCCCACCAGGTGTCCATACGTGTCGTTGACGCGCTTGAACCGATCCAGGTCCATCATCAGGACCGACAGGGGGTGCTTGTAAGTTACCGCGCGGCGTAGCTCGATCTCCAGGGCCAAGAACAGGGAATCGCGCGTCAGCAGGCCAGTCAGGCTGTCGTAGCGGATGCGGTCGCGGATCTCGCGGTGGAAGCGCGCCTCGACCTCGTCGAGCAGCGCGAACTTGAGGATGGTCTCTCCCAGCCGGATCTTGTCGCCGTCGTGCAGCTCCACGCGCTCGATCTTCTTGCGATTGACATAAGTATGATTCGTGCTCTGCAGGTCAGTGAGCCAGTAGTGCAGCTCGTGCATGGCCGGGCCATGGAGAACCTCGAGCTGGGCGTGCCGGCGGGAGACTGACTCGTCGTGCACCGGAACATCGAGGTCCGGGTCGCGCCCGAGGATGTAGCACTTGCGCCGCAGGCGGAAGTCGCGCCCGATCTCTCGCCCTTTAATGACCAGGAGGCAGGCGCCAGTACGGGGCTCCGGAGCCGATGTGGGGACTCTCAGGACGCTCGTGGCGTCAGCTACGGACGGCGGGGCTTCGTCTAGGTTGGGCACGGTATCCAGGTTAAGGAGATCCCCCCAGAGGGGGGGGAGCAACCCCGCTCAATTTAGAGCCCTGGAGGAAGAATTCCAGCTATTGGGGCCTATTTCCTGGGTTCGCGTCCTTTCGGATACGATTCCCGCGTGAACCTCGTGGACGCCCACGCCCATCTGGCTGATGCCGCGTTCGATTCCGACCGGGCCGTGGTCCTGAAGCGGGCCCGGGAGGTGGGGGTCGGGGCCGTTATCTGTGTCGGGGAGACCCTGGCGGAAGCGGAGCGCATCCTGGCACTGGCGGCCGAGCACCCGATCCTGCGGCCGTGTGCCGGACTCTATCCGACCCACCTCGAGGAGTCGGAGGCGGATGCGCTCCTCGAGTTCATCGACAGGAACGTGGATCGCCTGGCGGCGGTGGGGGAGGTCGGCCTGGATCGCTGGAAGGTTAAGGAGGCGGCGGACCTCGAAGTGCAGGAGCGCATCTTCCGACGCTTCGTGCGGGCCGCGATCCGCCTCGACCTGCCGCTCAATGTCCACTCCCGATCGGCCGGTGCCCGCGCCATCGAGGTGCTGCGCGAGGAAGGGGCGCGGCGGGTGCTCCTGCATGCGTTCGACGGACGGGCGGCCTCTGCCGTACCCGGGGTCGAGGCGGGGTACTTCTTCTCCGTCCCGCCGTCGATCGTGAGATCCCCCCAAAAGCAGAAGCTGGTGCGCCGCCTGCCTCTCGAGTGCCTTCTCCTCGAGACCGACTCGCCGGTGCTGGGCCCCGAGCCGGGCTCCCGCAACGAGCCCGCCAACGTTCGCATCTCTGCACGCGCCATGGCCGACCTGCGCGGCATTGACGAAGAGGCTGTCCTCGAAGCCACCTCCGCCAATGCGCGGCGGCTGTTCAAACTCTGAACTTCGCGAATGCTCAGACGATGGCGCTGGCGGCACTCCCCGCGGTCTCAATCTCGCCGAGGGTGTCGAGGATGTCCGACCATAGGGTGCGATGATTGAGGATGCACAGTCGCACCGAGTAGCGGCCGTTCAGCACGGTGGAGGTGAGAAACGACCAGTGACGCTCCTGGATGCTGCGAACGATCTGCTCGTTGACGAGCCGCAGGCGTCGCTCCTCGGCAGCGGAACGCGAGGCTACCGGAGTGCGCGATGACGATTTGCGACGCAGATCCTCCGGGATGTATCGGAAGCAGATCACACCCAGTGATGGCGGCGCCAGGATCTCGAACGCGGGGGAGGCGGCCAGCCGCCGGGCTGTACGCGCGGCCAGATCGAGGGCGCGATCCATGGAGGCCACGATCCGGCGTGTGCCGAAGATCTGCAGGGTGAGCCAGATTTTTAGAGCGCGCCAGGATCGCGTCAGCTGGATACCGTAGTCTGAGAAGTTGAAATTCTCCTTCCGGAGCCGGATGTCCTGCAGGTATTCCGGCCGCACGTCGAAGGCTCTCCGCAGGAGCCGCCGATCCCGCACCATAAGGCAGCCGGCCTCATACGGTACGCACAGCCACTTGTGAGGGTCGAGCGTCACGGAATCCGCCCGGCCGATGCCCCGCAAAGCGCTGCGTCCCCGACGGGTGAGCACGGCAAAACCTCCGTAGGCAGCGTCCACGTGCAGCCACACCTTGTGGTGGCGGCACAGCCTCGCCAGTTCGGGCAGCGGATCGACACTGCCCGTGTTCGTGCTTCCCCCGTTGGCCACGACGCACAGCGGCCGTAAGCCACGTTTCCGGTCCCTGCGGATGCTTGCCTCGAGTGCGGCCACAGAGAGTCGGAACTGGTCATCAGTGGGCAGAAGTCGCACGTGATTGTCCGGGAAGTCCAGAACCCGCGCCGCCCGCTCGATCGAGGAGTGCGTCTGGTCGGAGGCATACAGTACGGTGCGCGCACGCGCGCGCCGGTCGGAGCGCTCGAGCATTGCCTCGCGCGCCACGACCAGTGCCGTGAGGTTCGCCACCGAACCCCCGCTCACCATGGTTCCGCCCGCGGTGGCGGGCATCCCGAGCCAGCGGCGGAACCAGTCGATCACCGTGAGCTCTATCTGGGCAGGACCGGCCGCCTCGATCCAGGCTCCGGAATAGACGTTGAAGCCGGAGGCCAGAAAATCGCCGAGCATACCCGGAAAGCTGGCCCCCGATGGGATGAAGCCATAGAAGCGCGGATGGTTCGTGCTGAGACTGTACTTCAGTACATCGCGCTCGAGGCGGCGCAGCACCGCCAGCGGGGCCCGGCCGCGCACCGGTGGGGGCCCGTGCAGAAGCGCCTCGAGCTTGGCGCGGCCCGCGGTTTCGCCCGTGGTCCGGCGCCTGAATCCTTCCAGGTGGCGGATCACCATGTCGACGCCGCGGGCTCCGAGGCGCCTCATGGTAGCGGCTGGCAGGTCGAGTGACCGTGCAGCCGGACGGCGCCTGGGCCCCCGGCGCGCCCTGGAGGTTAAATCTATCTTGCGCATCGTCCCGGTGGCCACGTGGCACGCAAAACGCCCCAGGACATTGCCGCGAGACCCGGCAGGTACACTGCCCACCTGAAGGGGCCGGGTCGAAGCCGGCTGAGATCCTCCGCCGTGGCCGGAAGGGAGGCCAGAGCATCGGCCATGAACGCGCCGAGCACGATCAGCATCCCAACGCCCACGCAGATCCATTCGACGGCCGTGGGGCAAACGTTCTCTCCCCGCTCATCGCGTATGAGTGCGAACGCGCCGCCGGCCATGCACAGCAGGGCGATCAGCACTGGACTCAGAACGGGCCCCCACCAGGGCAGTGGAATCAGAAATAGGATGTCGGTGTCCAGTAACGACCGGGGCCAGCCGAGCAGCACCCTCAGCCAGAGGTAATAAAATATGTCCCAGAGCCCGAAGGCGTAGAAGGCGAACCCGAGCCGACTCTGCAGGTTTCTGCCCGCGGCCCAGCCTACCGCCAGCAACAGCAGAAGCGTGGCCGCCTCCCGCCCCAGTTCCGTGGCGGCGATGGGCGGATCGTAGGTCGGTACGTCACGGATGAGATCCTCGACTCCCAGCACGATCCGAAGGTAGACGACGACCACCGCCTCGACGTAAGCGAAGGCGATGGCGAAGCCGCTCAGCGGCCACAATTTCAGGATCTGAATCCTCATGGCGTCGGACTGGGCGATTCTAGCCCAGCCTGCGGATACTGCCGAAACCCCTCACTTGACTCAAATTCCCCCCTCAAGGCAGGATCACTCTACGTACCGACAGCGGACCATCGGTTGCCGGGCGCTCGAAGTACCGAGCGCGGGCCGAATGTACCAGACACGGACGTGGGAACAGCCTCCGTCAGGGTGACGCATGAGGGAACGAGTCAGGATCGAACGCGGCAGGGGCGCTCTAAGCAATCCCGCGGCCCGGTTCGAGCCCCGTCGTATCGTTCCTCTGGATGGAGACCTGGATCTGGATCGGGCGGATGAGCCGCAACCGCTGCAGACCACGATCACCCCGGAGAGAACCCGCACCATCATCACCCGGAACGATTCGCCTGACATCCCGTTCAACCGATCGATCAATCCGTACAAAGGCTGCGAGCACGGCTGTGTCTATTGCTTCGCACGCCCTGCGCACGCCTATCTCGGTTTGTCCCCGGGCCTGGATTTCGAAACGCGCATCGTCTCCAAGCCGGAGGCAGCGCGCCTGCTCCGCAGTGAATTTCGCCGGCCGGGATACCGTTGCGAGACCCTAGCCCTGGGGGCCAACACCGATCCGTACCAGCCGGCCGAGCGCTCCCTGGGAATCACCCGGTCGATCCTGGAGGTCATGGCGGAACACCGTCACCCGGTGACCATCATCACCAAATCGGATCTGGTTCTGCGGGATCTGGATCTTCTCCAGCCGCTGGCACAATGCAACCTTGTCAGCGTCATGATATCGGTCACCACCCTCGACCGGAAGCTGGCGAGATTCATGGAGCCTCGCGCGGTCACTCCCCGCCGGCGCATCGAAGTGATCCGCACGCTCTCCGGCGCCGGTATCCGGACCGGAGTGCTCGCCTCACCGATGATCCTCGGGCTCAACGATCATGACCTCGAGCGCATTCTCGAGGTGAGCGCCGCGGCTGGCGCCCGCTCAGCGGGCACCATCCTCCTGCGCCTGCCGCTCGAGATTAAGGATCTGTTCACGGAGTGGTTGCAAGTGCATTACCCGCTCAAAGCCTCCCGCGTGCTTCACCTGGTCCGGGAGACGCGGGGCGGGAAGCTCAACGACAGCACCTTTGGAACCCGCATGCGCGGCACCGGGCCTCACGCGGAGATGCTGCGCCGGCGCTTCGAGGTCGCCCGGCTCCGCTACGGTCTGAGCGAAAAGCCCAGACCGCTCGATACCCGCCAGTTTCGTGTGCCCCGGGAGAAAGCAGAACAGCTTCCGCTCTTCGATTGATCGAGTGCGGAGGGGAGGTGCGACATGAACCGTGGATCAGGCAGGGAAGGATGGGTGAAGCTCATGGAGTTTACCGATCCGGTCAAGGCTGAGCTGGCTCTCGGGTGCCTGCAGTCAAGCGAGATCGAAGCGGTTCTCGAGGCCGTGCCGCTGAGCATGCTGACAGTCACGGTGGGAGGCTCTCCCTCGCGCTACCGTCTCTGGGTGGAGGAAGGGGAGGAAGAGAGTGCGCTTCGCCTGCTCAGGGAACAGGTCCCGGAGGACCAGCTCGAGCGGGCGGCGTCTGAAGCCCCTGAAGATTCCTCGAGCGGTTCCTCCAGTTCATAAGTGTCCAGAAACTGGACACTCGTCACCCCCCGAACCGTCTCTCCCACACTGGATCTGCTGGCTAGGGTTCCAGGGGGCTCGTATATGTAGAGCATGAGGTCCGATCTACCCTGCATACCTGCCCTGGATCGTTTAGGACAGGCGCCCGGTATCGCCGGTGTGCCCGCGACCCACGAGAAAGCTACTCCCGGACTCCAGCGAGAACCCGGCCGGCAGCCTGAGGTCTGGGTGATCGGGGGCGGCAAGGGAGGCACCGGCAAGACTCTGATGTGCGCCAACCTGGCGGTGCACCTCGCCCACCTTGGTGACCGGGTGGTGGCGGTGGATGCCGACCTCGGTTGCCCCAACCTGCACACGGCGCTCGGGCTGGAGTGCCCGGAGCGCACGCTGAGCGATTTCATCAACCGCCGCTGGGCGAACCTGGAGGAGGTGGCCCTGCCGACGGGAACCACCAATCTGCGGGTGATCAGCGGTGCCCGCAACGCGCTCAACTCCGAAAGCCTCCCCTTTCTTCAGAAGCAACGCTTCATCCGCCAGCTACGGCAACTCGATGCGGATCGAGTCCTGGTCGACCTGGGGGCAGGCATCTCGCTCGCGGTGCTGGATCTCTTTTGCTCCGCCGACCGACCGGTCGCCGTCGTGCTGCCGGAGCCGACCTCGGTGGAGAACCTTTACCGGTTTCTCAAGGCCAGCTTCTTTCGGCGCATAGCGAAAGCGGCTCGCGAACATGGCATTGGATCGATCCTGGACTGGGTCGGGCGCCGCCGCAAGTTGAGCGGTCTGGTGCGGCCCGCCGATCTCGTCAATGAAGTGGAGCGCGTCGACGGGGTGGCGGGAAGATGGATCCGTTCCGCTCTCGAACGCTTCAGGCCCTCGCTCATCATCAACCAGTCGCGCCACCGGGTGGACGATCAGCTCGGTGAGTCGATTGAAGTGGCCTGCCGGACATTCCTCGGCGTTCCTTTGCAATACGTCGGTTCCGTGCCGTACGATGCCTGCTTTGGCGCGGCTCTGAGATCCGGATATCCCTATCTCAAGGTTCACTACACGCAGACGGCGGCCAGCCGCATCATGCGCATCGGCAAGAGCCTGAGGGATCTCTCCACGGTGGGGGAGGCGGCGTGAGCCCCGATCCTGAACCGCACCCCTTGCGGCGCGACGACCTGCGCATGCTGGGTCTCAGGCCCACCGCGTCGACGGGTGACATCCTTCCGGCCTACATGAAGCTGCGCCGTGCCCTGCGAAGAGACTCGCCGGCCATGCGCAGCGCGGCGAGCGAAGAGGAGCGCTGCGTGATGCTCGAGCGTATCGAGCAAGCGTACCGCCGGCTATGCTCGCAGGTGGGTCTTCCCCTGCGCACGGGAGGAGCGCTCACTGTGGGCCAGGCGCACCCTGACAGGTTCCGGCTGCGGCAACGAGCTCCCGGCTCCGCCGTCGCGGCCGGATCACAGCCCAGTGACCCGCCGCTCGACATGCGTTCGCGGCCGTCCCCGTTTCGCGGCCGCCCGAGCCGTCCCCTCTCCTGAACCCCTCTCGAGCCGCGGGCTAGCGGTTGACCCCTGCTGCGGGCGTTTCTACAATGGGGTGAATCCTGGAGGGGAGGTGCACCATGGTCGAGTTCGATGCCGAGACCATAGCCAGGCTGCGGGCACTCGGTCCAAGGAAAGCCTACCAGGAGGTACGCCGCGCTGTTTACCAGGTCCCCGGAGGAACCTCTTCCGAGGATTTCCAGCAGGCTTACGAAACCCTGGTGGAGCAGGACGTCCTGACCTGGGAGCAGATCGAGCAATTCGAATCGGACTGACGTCCGGCCTGCCGCCGCCGAAACTGACCTGAACCTCGAACCATGGTCTATCTGTCGCGCATCTACACCCGCACCGGTGATCGAGGCACCACGGCCCTCGGCAACGGCAAACGTGTGAGCAAGAGCGCGCCGCGCATCAATGCCTATGGAACCGTTGACGAGCTGAACTCGGTGCTGGGAATGGTTTTGGCCAGCCGACCACCGCGGGCGCTTGCGGGCACCCTGTCGATTATCCAGAACGATCTCTTCGACCTGGGAGCTGACCTCTGCGTCCCTCAGAAAGCGAGTGAGAAATCTGGCGAAGCGCTGCGCCTGCGCAGCGGGCGTGTGGTCCACCTCGAGCTTGCCATCGACCGTCTCAATGCCCGACTGAAGCCGCTGCACTCCTTCGTTCTTCCCGGGGGCACCCGCGTTGCTGCATGGCTTCACCTGGCACGGACCCTCTGCCGCCGGGCGGAGCGCGACGTGGTGGCGCTTTCGCAATCGGAACCCGTGAACTCGCAGGTCATCATGTATCTGAACCGGCTCTCTGATCTGCTGTTCGTGATGGCCCGCCACACCAACCGCGGCCCGGGTGCCGAGGTGCTGTGGGTTCCAGGTGGCGCGGAAAAGGAGCAGAAAACCTCGGCGAAACGCTCCGGCAGGACCCCGCGCCGCACGCGGCGCTCCTGAACAACAGTTCCATTCCATCGCCGGTTGACACCCCGGACGGGGCGCGTTAGCGTGGAGGACATGGCCCAGGCGTTGCCGCTGGCCGAGGTGCTGAGCCAGCTTACCCGCAAGGGGGATCTTTGCGAGAGGCTTGCTGATCGCAAGGTTCGCTGCTTCGCTTGCGGCCACCGCTGTCTGATCCCCGAAGGACTTCCTGGAATCTGCAAGGTGCGCTTCAACTCCGGGGGAACGCTTCGTGTGCCGGGCGGTTACGTCGGCGCGCTGCAGGTTGATCCGATCGAGAAGAAGCCATTCTTCCATGCTATGCCCGGAAGTCTGGCGCTATCGTTTGGAATGCTCGGCTGCGACTTCCACTGCGGGTACTGCCAGAACTGGATCACCTCACAGGTACTGCGCGATCCGAACGCCGCCTCCGCTCCCGACCGAATGGCGCCGGCGGATCTCGTCAGCATGGCGCTCGCACGCCGGGCGCCGATCGTCGCCAGCACCTATAACGAGCCGTTGATTACTGCGGAGTGGGCCGTGGATGTGTTCCGGCCCGCGGTCGAGGCGGGCCTGGTGTGCGCTTTCATCAGCAACGGCAACGCCACTCCCGAGGTTCTGGACTACATCCGACCGTACACCCGTCTCTACAAGGTCGATCTCAAGTCGTTCCGGCAATCGAACTACCGTGCCCTCGGCGGACAGGTCGAGGTGGTCCGCGATACCATCCGGATGTTGAAAGAGCGCGATTTCTGGATCGAGGTCGTGACCCTGGTGATCCCAGGATTCAATGACTCCAGCGAGGAGCTCACCGACATCGCTCGCTTCCTGGCCTCGGTGTCCCCGGACATCCCGTGGCACGTGACTGCCTTCCACAAGGATTACAAGATGACCGATCCGGAAGATACCTCCGCCTCCACGCTGATGAGGGCTGCGGGCATCGGCGAGCGGGAGGGGCTGCGGTTCGTCTACGCCGGTAATCTGCCGGGCCAGGTGGGGGAATACGAGAACACGCGTTGTGCCGCTTGCAGGGCGCTGCTCATCGAGCGCTCCGGGTACCGCATCTCCCGGTTCCGGATCACCGGGTCGGGAGCCTGTCCGGATTGCGCGGCACCTGTTCCCGGCCTGTGGGCCCGGGACATCTACCACCCGCAATCTGATCCGCACTGATGAGTGACATAAGCCCGCCGTCGGAGGGGTCGGTTGCGGCCGCACTGTCTCGGCGCAGGGCGGTCCGCCATTACGATCCCGGGCCGGTTCCCCGGGAGCTTCTCATCAAGCTTCTGGATCAGGTGAGGCTCACTCCGTCGGGGTGGAACCTTCAGCCCGTCCACTTCGTGCTCGTCACCGATTCCAAACAGAAGCGCCTCCTGAGGCACGCCTGTCTCGGCCAGCCCCAGATCGAGCAGGCACCGGCCGTGGTCGTGTTTGTGACTGACCTTGAACCCCACCGCGGGCGACTTGAGGCGATCCTGGCCCGCGACCTGGAAAACGGCAGCGTCACGCCGGAATACGCGAAGTTCAGCGGCCGCACCATCCGCCTGCTCTTCGAAAGCGGTCCGCTGGGGCTGTTGGGAGCGGCTAAGCGGGCCGCAATTTACCTGATGTCCTGGTTCCGGCCGATGCCGGCGCCGAACCTGAGCCGCCACCAGCGCCGGATATGGTCATTGCGCCAAGCCGCCATGGCGGCGCAGACCTTCCTGCTCCTGGTTGCGGACCACGGGCTGGCAAGCTGCCCGATGGAGGGTTTTGACCCTCGGCGGGTGCGGCGGGTGCTGGACATTCCCCGACGCTACATGATTGCCCTGGTGGTGACGGTGGGGCGTGCCGGTCCCCCGCAGCGGCCGCGCCGGGGGAGGCTGGCGCTGACGGAGATCCTGCACGAGGAACGTTTCTAGTCCAGGCGTCTATCCGTGCACCAGCGATGGCCCCGGCGCCGTGCGCGGTTCTCCTCCTCCAGCATGAGGAGGGTCGCCTCGAGGGAACCGCGCGCGAACGGCAGCAGTTCCTTCCTGACATCGTCGTAAACTTCCCCGAGAAGATCATCGACTTCGCGTGGCTCCGCCCGCAGCGCCCGGACGACCTTTTCAGTGCGTTCGTTGCGGTGGGCGATGAGCGAAGCGATCTGCGCCTGCGGATTCTCGATAGGGGGATGATGGCCCGGGTAGATGCGTTTTGGATCCAGGGCATCCAGAGCACGCAGCGAGCGCAGGTAGAGCTTCATGTCCCCGTCCGGGGGTGCGATCATCACCGTGCCCTGCCCGACGATCAGATCGCCCGAGAAAACGGCCTGTTCCTCGTTCAGGCGGTAGCAGACATGGTCGGCTGCGTGGCCGGGAGTGTGGTGGGCGACCAGCGTGGCACCGTCGAGCTGCACGACCTCGCCGTCAGCAAGCTCGCGGGCCTCAAACGGCAGGTAACCGGAGCCTCCCGGCCCGCAGAGGACTGGAGCTTGGTTTCGATCACCGAGATCCTCTGCACCGCCGATATGATCCGGGTGAATGTGCGTGAGCAGGATGCAGGAGATCTTTCCATCGAGGGCACGAACCGTTCCCTCGATCGTGTCGAGCAACGTGTCGTCCTGCACACCCGGGTCGATAACGGCGATTTCCCGGCGTCCCACCAGGTAGGTGTTGGTGCCGGGGCCGGTCAGGATGCTTGGATTGGGGCACAGGAGTCGTCGTACGAGCGAGGAGAGATCTTCCCGCGTCACGGCCCCGGGTGCGCCTCCGGCCAGACCAGAGCGGATCTCCTCGAAATCCCGGGCGTCGGCCAGGTGCTGCAACGTCGTACTGGTTGGCAGCCACATCTGGATATGCCCGCTCGCCATGGCGTCGAGCGCCGCCCGGGGAGACATCCAGGCCAGTCGCTCGACCTCGCGGTTGTCGCCGTGTGCTTCCTGCCCTTCGGGAAGCGGGGCCGCAAAGAAGCGTGTATCAAAACGCCGGGGCAGTGAGGCTGGAGTGATCCACCGGCACAGGTAGACGAGCAGGTCGGTGCGCAACCGCAGATCGAAGCGAGCGCAGAATTCCTTCCATGGCAGATCCCCCCGCGCCACGGCCTCACGGAGGTCCAGCAGCTCGGCGTCGATCACCGTTCCTCCCGGCCTTTCAGCGAGCAGCACCCCCGCTTCCTCGAACATCTCTCTCACCGCGGCAAGATAAAAAGCCAGGCACTCGACTCCGGGGCGGGCTTCACCGAATGCCGCCCGAGCCTCATCGGGAGTGAGCCCAGAACGCCGCACGAGATCGGCATCATGATCCTCCGGGTCGACGGCCCCGCCGGGGAACACGTGAAGCCCGGCGGCAAACTTCATTGTGGCGGGACGTTGCGTCATCAGGATCTCGAGCGCCTCGCTCCCGGGCCGGGTGAGGACGATGGTCGCTGCGTCGCGGGGTGTGGCAGGCATGTGCCATCCTAAACAAGTCAGGGGATGTAGCTCCAGGGCTCGGAGGTGAAGACCCCAGTGCGACCGTGCGTGCTAAGATGCCATGAGGGTTTCATTCAACGAAGATCTCGAGGATCGTTGAAAGAGAGGGCGGAGCATGGCAGTGGGATCCCGCAAAGCACGGCTCTATACGCGTTCCGTTGGAGAAGAACTCGATTACCTTCGGCGGCATCTCAAACAGAGCGAGGCGCAGATTCTGGCCATTGCAGTGCGCCGCGGCGTCTTCGAGGTCTTCAAGTCGGTGGTCATGAAGCAGTACGCTGCCGGTGAGATCTCGGAAAAGAAGGCTGCCGAGCTTCTGGGCCGCAAGATTTTCCAGAACATGACCGAGTGGCTTCCCGCCGGCCCGCCGGAGCCCGTCTGAAGCCTGTGGTGATGGAAAAGCTCCTGCATGAGCGTCTGTGGCAGAACAACCTCGATCTCGCGCAGCGCTGCCTGGAGCATCCGTTCATACGCGGTCTGGGTGACGGGACACTGCCGGTCGACGCGTTCCGGAGATACGTTGCCCAGGACGCCTACTTCCTGCGTGCCTTCCTGAGCGCCTATGCGTTGTGCACGGCGCGCAGCCCGGACATTGAAGCTGCCGCCGTGCTGGTGGAGATGCAACAGAGCACGCTCGACGAGCTGAAGCTTCATTCCGCCTATTCCCGAGAATTGGGCATTGACCTATCCAGGGTTATTCCCTACCGGGCAACGGCCTCCTACAGCGATTTCCTGCAAAGAACGGCCTGGGCCGAGGGCGCTGATCAGACACTCGCCGCCATGACGCCCTGTGTGCGCCTGTACGGATTTCTGGGCAGTGAGCTGGCCCGAGAGGAGATTCCCTCTCACCGGTACGGGGACTGGATACGAACGTACAGCAGCGACGATTACTGGAAGCACGTGCAGCGCATGGAGGTTCTCCTCGATCGCCTGGCGCGTGCCACCCCTGCGGTGGAAGAGCGCTATCGCACTGCGATGCAGTGTGAGGTCGACTTCTTCAGCGCTCCGCTGGAGGAGGCTGGGTGAAGGAAAAGGGCAGACCCGTCTGCCTGACGATTGCCGGATCCGATCCTTCGGGCGGGGCCGGCATCCAGGCCGATCTGAAGACGTTTCACCAGCACGGGGTCTACGGCACCAGTGCTCTGACGCTCCTCACCGTTCAGAACACTCGCAGTGTGGCCGCCGTGGAAGTGTTGAGACCGGAGTTTGTTCTGGCGCAAATCGACGCGGTGCTCTCCGATATGCATCCCGCGGCTGCCAAGACCGGAGCGCTCGGATCCGCCGGTGTGGTGGAGGTCGTGGCCCGCCGCATGGCCGAGATTGAGGTTCCGCTGGTCGTGGATCCGGTGATGATCAGCAAACACGGTGTGGCGCTACTTCCCGAGGATGGCCGCAAGGCCCTCGCCTCTCGTCTCCTGAGACGCTGTTTCCTGGTGACTCCCAACCTGCACGAGGCGGAGGCGCTGGCCGGCACGAAGATCGGCGACGATGCTTCGTTGCGTGAAGCCGCGGTAGCGATTGCCCGCCTGGGGCCGCAGGCGGTTCTCGTCAAGGGTGGGCACGTCGCTGGGTCTGCCGGAGTGAGCCGTTCTAGTGATCGCGAGGCTACCGATATCCTTTACTATCAGGAAGCTTTTCACTCCTTTCGCGCGGAGCATATCTCCACCGATCAGACGCACGGCACGGGCTGTACCTATTCAGCGGCTATCACCGCGAATCTGGCGCTCGGCCACGACCTGATCGCCGCCGTGGGCGCCGCGAAGCGCTACATCACGCGCGCCATCCGCACGAACCCCGGATTGGGACGGGGCCTCGGCCCGGTGAACCATCACGCGGAGATCACCTGAAGGGGCGTGCCAGCATGTTCTCGACTCTGCGCACAAGGATCATCCTCAGCACCACGGTTTTGCTGGGGGGGATGGTCTTTCTCCAGGCCGCGTCGGCAGGGGACCCCGGACCGCTGTTCTTCTGGACCGTGCGATCTCAGAGTGCCACGGTCCACCTCCTTGGATCGCTCCATGTTGGCACCGAGGACATGTATCCACTCGACAGCACCATCGAGGAGGCGTTCGCGGACTCTTCTTCACTCGTGGTGGAGATCGATCTCGACGAACAGGCACAGGCGCGAGCTCAGAGGCTTGGACTCGAGAAGGGGATTTACACGGATGGCACCACTCTGCGCGATCATCTCACCCCTGAAACTTTCTCACTCCTCGAGAACTATCTGAGCGATCGCGAGTTGCCAGGCGTGAGGTTCTTCGGCATGAAGCCCTGGTTCGTGGTGCAGACACTCACGCTCATGGAGATCGCGCTGCTGGGATATGACCCGTCGCTGGGAATCGATCAGCATTTTCTGCGCCAGGCTCGCGAGGCCGGCAAACGCATCGAAGAGTTCGAATCGATCGATTCCCAGATTGGTCTGCTGGCCGGTTTTTCGGACGAGCTTCAGGAGCTGACCCTGATCCACGCACTGCGTGAGAACGAGGGGGTCCAGCGGGAACTCGAGCAGGTGTTTGAGGCCTGGAGGAACGGAGACCCGGAAGCACTCGACCGCCTCATGAGGGAGGATCTGAAGGAGGATGCGCGGTTGCGACCGGTGTACGAGAGGTTGTTCGATGAGCGCAATGCCAGGATGGTGTCCCGCATCCGCGAGTTTCTCGGTACCCAAGGCACCTACTTCGTTGTGGTCGGGGCAGGCCACATCGTCGGTGAGCAGGGGATCCTCAATCTGCTCGAGCGGCAGGGATCAAACGCGTATTCCATTCATCAGCATGCTCGTGCCGCCTCCGCATCCGACACGCCGGGTGCGCGTTCATACCCGAGCTTGACGGCTCTGCAGAGCTACGGTTACGATCACTTTTGATTCGTCCCCAACCTCAGGGAAAGGCATTTCCTTCCACCGAGATAGGTCTCGACGACAGGCCCCGTGCCGTGGCACGGATGGCGCGGCCCGCGGAGGTCGAATCTGATCCGGTATCTGCGAGGTAGCTGGAGATAATGGCAGCGGCGACGGAAAGGAAGTCCCTCGCTGTTCAGGAGCCGAAGGGCTGGCGCAGGGCACTGCTGGTGGTCGAGAAGGCGATCAAGGAAAGCCTTTTTGACTGCCGGATGTGCGGACAGTGCATCCTCCACTCCACAGGCATGACCTGTCCCATGCGCTGCCCGAAGAACCTGCGCAATGGTCCGTGCGGGGGCGTACTGGTGGACGGCAACTGCGAGGTCTTTAAGGACAAGCCATGTGTCTGGGTTCAGGCATGGCAGCGCTCACGCAAGCTGCCCCTGTGGCGAGATCACATGAAGCGCCTGAATCCACCGGTTGACTGGCGGCTGAAGGAAACTTCATCGTGGGAAAACCTGGTGAGCGGAAGGGATCAGCAGGTACCTGAAGGCTGGAGAGCCGCGGCCCAGGAGCGCTCGAAACCGTCATGACGGAAACTACAGGAAAGGGCAGTCGTAGCCATCTCGAAAGGCTGCTGCGTGGTGGTAAGTTTGTGGTCACCTGCGAGCTGCGGACGATCGACAGTGCTGATCCGGATTCAGTCCGGAAGGCGTGTGAACCACTGCAGGGTTACGTCGACGCGATCAACTGCACCGACAACGCCACCGCCCATCCACATCTCTGCCAGCTAGCCGCGTCACGGTTGCTGATTGACAACGGTCTCGAGCCGATCACGCAGTTCTCGTGCCGGGACCGCAACCGGCTAGGGTTGCAGGCGGACATCCTGGGCGCCGCGTCGCTGGGTGTGCGTAACCTGGTTCTGATGCAAGGTGATGATGTCTCCGTCGGTGACCATCCGGACGCCATGCCGCTGTGGGATCTCGACTCGATGCACCTGCTGAGGGTGGCCGCGATGCTTCGGGACCAGGGAGTGTATCTGAGCGGTCGCAAGCTGACGCACCCGCCGGAGTATTTCATTGGTGCTGTCGCGAACCCATTCGCGCCACCGCACGATTTCCGTCCCCTGCGCCTCGGCAAGAAAGTCGAGGCTGGCGCAGAATTCATCCAGACGCAAATCGTCTACAACCTGCCCCGCCTGAGGGAGTTCATGAAACGGGTGGAGGATCTTGGTTTGCTGGAAAAAGTGTTCATCCTGCCGTCGGTGGCCATCTGCCGCTCCGCCCGAGCGGTCCACTACATGCGGGATCATGTGCCCGGGATCGATGTTCCGATCGAAATCATCAAGCGCATGGAGCAGCATGTCAGGAAAGAGGATCAGGTGGAAGAAGGAATCCGTATCGCTACTGAAACCGTGCAGGCCCTCAGGGAGATCCGGGGCGTGGCGGGAATCCATCTCATCGCCATCAAATGGGAGGAGGTCATTGGTCGGGTGGTCGAGGCCTCCGGCTTGCTTCCCCGGCCGACCCCGGCTGTTAAGACGGTGAGTGGCTGAACTTTCACCCGGGAATCATCGGGAACGACGGACACTCGAGGAGATTGAGATCAAGAAGACAGAAGCGCAACTGAAAGAGTTGCTCGCGCAGCGCATCCTGGTGATCGAAGGCCCCAAGGGTACCGAGATCCAGGCCCATGAGCTTAACGAAGCTGACTTCCGGGGTGAGCGCTTTCGTGATCACGCCAGCGATCTCAAGGGGAACAACGATCTCCTCTGCCTCACTCGACCGGAGATAGTCAGCGACATTCACCGAGCCTACCTCGAGGCCGGTGCGGACCTGATCTCCACCAACACCTTCAATGCCACCGCCATCTCGCAGGCCGACTATGGCCTTCAACATCTCGCCTGCGAAATCAATCGGGCGGCGGCGACCCTGGCGCGCCAGGCCTGCGAGGAATGGAGTCGGCGGACTCCTGAAAAGCCACGCTTCGTAGTGGGTTCTATGGGACCCATGAACAAGACCCTGTCCCTGTCTCCGGATGTCAACAATCCGGCCTTCCGCGCCGTCACATTCGACGAGGTTCGTGAAGCTTACGCCGACCAGGCCCGGGGGCTCCTCGACGGGGGCGTGGACGTGCTCCTGCTCGAAACCATCTTCGATACCCTCAACGCCAAGGCAGCCATCGTTGGCATCGAGGAGGTGTTCGAGGAGAAATCGGTCAGGGTACCGCTGATCATCTCGGGAACCATCATCGACATGAGCGGACGCACACTGTCGGGCCAGACGCTCGATGCTTTCTGGATCTCAATCGAGCACGCACACCCCCTCGCAGCGGGCCTCAACTGTTCGCTGGGAGCCACGGAGATGGGCCAGTTCCTGGAGGAGTTCGAGCGCATTTGCCCCGTGCCGGTGAGCTGCTATCCGAACGCCGGGCTTCCGAACGCTTTCGGCGGCTACGACGAGAAGCCCGAGACAACGGCCCGACTGCTCAGGGAGTTCGCCCAGAACGGGTGGGTGAACCTGGTCGGCGGCTGCTGCGGTACCACGCCGGCCCACATCCGCGCCATCAGCGAGGCGGTCGCCGGGCTTCCCCCTCGCAAGCTCCCGGAGAGGGATTCGCACCTCAGCCGCTACTCAGGTCTCGAACCGATGGTGATCCAGCCGGACACCAACTTCGTGATGATCGGCGAGCGCACCAACGTTACCGGATCACGGCGCTTTCTCAACCTGATCAAGAAGAATGACTATCAGACGGCCGTCGAGGTGGCAGCGGATCAAGTGCGTAATGGCGCCAACCTGATCGATGTCAACATGGACGAGGGCTTGCTCGAGTCCGAAAAAGCCATGACCACCTTCCTGAACCTAATCGCCACAGAGCCGGAGATCGCGCGGGTGCCGATCGTCATCGACAGCTCGCGCTGGTCGGTGATCGAAGCGGGGCTGCGCTGTGTCCAGGGTAAGGCGGTCGTCAATTCAATCAGCCTCAAGGCCGGCGAGACGGAGTTCCTGAAACAGGCAAAACAGGCGCGCCGCTTCGGGGCCGCGGTTATCGTCATGGCGTTCGACGAGACCGGTCAGGCGGCGACCATCGAGCACAAGGTCGGCATCTGCGAGCGGGCCTACAAGCTGCTGGTCGAGAAAGCAGGTTTCGCTCCCGAGGACGTCATCCTGGATCCGAACATCTTCCCTGTGGCCACCGGAATCGAGGAGCACAACGCCTACGCCATCAATTACATCGAGGCGACGCGAATCATCAAGAAGCGCTGTCCCGGTGCCAAGGTGAGCGGCGGAATGTCGAACCTGTCTTTCTCTTTCAGAGGGAATGACCGGCTGCGCGAGGCGATGCACGCGGCATTCCTGTATCACGCCATCCGGGCCGGCATGGACATGGGGATCGTCAATGCGGGCCAGCTTGTGGTCTACGAGGACATCCCGAAGGATCTTCTGGAGCACATCGAAGATGTACTCTTCAACCGTCGGCCTGACGCCACGGAGCGGCTGGTGTCTTTCGCTGAGCAAGTGCGTGGCGAAGGCAAGAAGCGCGAGGTTGATCTCTCCTGGCGTGAGGCCAGCGTGGAGGAGCGCCTGTCGCACGCACTGGTGCGTGGCATCGTCGATTACATCGTCGAGGATACGGAGGAAGCACGCAAGAAGTCCGACCGGCCTTTGCAGGTGATCGAGGGTCCCCTCATGAAGGGAATGTCAATCGTCGGAGATCTCTTCGGCGCCGGAAAGATGTTTCTGCCTCAGGTCGTCAAGAGTGCTCGGGTCATGAAGAAGGCGGTGGCCTACCTGGAACCGTTCCTCGAGGCTGAGAAGTCCCGGGCTGGCGAGCAGACCCTACGGGGTCGCATCGTGACAGCCACGGTCAAGGGAGACGTGCACGACATCGGCAAGAACATCGTCGGTGTCGTGCTGGGCTGCAACAACTACGAGGTTATCGATCTTGGGGTCATGGTGCCGGCGGGTAAGATCCTGGAGACGGCCCGGGAGCTCAAGGCCGATCTGATCGGGCTCTCGGGCCTGATCACCCCGTCGCTGGACGAGATGGTTCACGTGGCGCGGGAGATGAAGCGCCAAGACTTCCACCTGCCGTTGCTGATCGGCGGTGCCACGACCAGCAAACTGCACACGGCGGTCAAGATTGCCCCTGAATATGGTGAACCGACCGTTCATGTTCTCGATGCATCGCGGGCCGTCGGGGTCGTATCGGCGCTTCTGGATCCCAAGCAGCGCGAGCCACTGGTGAAGCAGGTCCAGAAGGAGCAGGAGCATCTTCGTAGCCAGTACCGGGCCAGGAGCGAGCGGCCGCTGGTGCCTCATGCGGCGGCTCAGAAGAGGCGGCTGCAGATCGAATGGCGGCCGCAGGATGTCTCCAAACCATCCTTCCTCGGGCGGCGGCTGGTGGACGACATTCCTCTAAAGACGATTGCTGAATACATCGACTGGACCTTCTTCTTCACGGCGTGGGAACTCAAGGGAAAGTTTCCGGCCATCCTCGAGCATCCGCGCTATGGCGAGGCGGCGCGCGATCTGTACGCGGAGGGAAAGAACCTGCTGGAACGAATCGTGGAGGAAGGGTCTGTGCGGGCCCGTGGCGTTTACGGATTCTGGCCGGCCGAGCGCCAGGGGGATGATATCGTCCTGTACGAGGACGACTCCCGGCGTCAGGAGCGGCTGCGGATCCCGATGTTACGCCAGCAGAGGGACGCTGGGTCGAATGAGCCGCTGGTGTCGCTCGCCGATTTCGTGGCTTCAGCGGATACTGGACTCCATGACTATGTGGGGGGATTTGCGCTCACGGCCGGTCTCGGCGTCGACGAGCTCGTGGCACGATACGAAAAGGACCACGACGACTATCATGCCATCATGGTCAAGGCACTGACTGACCGGTTGGCCGAGGCCTTCGCAGAGTGTCTTCACGAGCGCGGGCGCCGCGAATGGGGTTACGGCGCCGATGAGAAGCTGAGTGTGGAAGACCTGATTGCAGAGAGATACCGCGGCATCCGCCCGGCCTTTGGCTATCCGGCCTGCCCGGATCACATGCCGAAGCGTGCGCTGTTTGAACTGCTGGGTGCTCAGTCGGTCGGAATCACGCTGACCGAGCATCTGGCGATGCTTCCCGCCGCCAGCGTGAGCGGCCTCTATCTCGCCCACCCCCAGGCACGCTATTTCAGCATTGGCCGCATTGGACGCGACCAGGTCGAGGACTACGCCCGGCGTGCGGGGCTCAGCGTGGCCGATGCCGAGCGCTGGCTGTCTCCCAACCTGGGATACGAGACGTAAATCACCCGGGTGTCGATCGCGCAGTCTTGACCAACGCTCGTGCCTCCCGCTACGATCGACGGTACCGTTAGCGCTAGAATTTTGCTCGTGCGTCCGACCCGGAAGTGATGAATCCTCGAGCCTCGTAGCCCGAAACCATGAACTGCACCCGCTGTGGCCGCGTGATCCAAGCCGGAGCGGACAAGTGTGAAGCCTGCGGCCTCGCCCTTGCCGGAAGTGCCGGAGCGCCACCCTCCCGGGAAGGCGCCACCCTGACCTTCATCCCCGGCGAAAACCCCACCGAAAGCATTGGACCTTTATCACACCCCGCGGGTGACGGGACTGTTCGCAAGAACTTCCCGCCGGGTCACCGCCTCGGCAAGCGCTACGAGATCGTCGCCGTTCTCGGCGAGGGGGGCATGGGGACGGTCTACGAGGCCGTCGATCATGACCTTCAGCGCCGGGTGGCCCTGAAGGTCATCCGCAACGAGATGACTTCACAGCCGGAGGTTCTGGAGCGGTTCAAGCGGGAGATCCTCCTGGCCAGCAGCATCACCCACAAGAACGTTCTGCGTATTCACGATCTTGGCGAGGCGGATGGGACGCGATTCATCTCGATGAACTTCGTGAAAGGCAAGAACCTCAAGCAGCTGCTGCGGGAGGGTGGACCGATCCCGGTGGAGCGGGCCATGCCGCTCCTGCGGCAGATCTGTGAGGCGCTGCAGGCGGCTCATGACGCTGGCGTTGTGCACCGCGATCTGAAACCCCAGAACATTCTGATCGATCAGGAGGGCACGCCCTACATTGCTGATTTCGGTATCTCGCGCTCGCTCGAGAGTGGGTCGACGATGACGGAAACGGGTGCGATCCTCGGAACCGTCGACTACATGTCGCCGGAGCAGGCCCGAGGCGATCCACCGGATCTGCGCAGCGACATCTACTCGCTGGGTCTGATCATGTACGAGATCTTCACGGGCAAGCTGCCGTTCAAATCCGAGAACCCTCTCTCTGCCATGATGCAGAGGGTTCATAAGGACGCTCCCACCGTGCGCCAGTCACGACCGGATCTGCCGGGCTGGATCTCGGCCGTGGTGGCGAAAGCGCTGAATCGCGATCCAGAGGTGAGGCATCAGAGCGCCCGGGAACTCCTGGGTGACATCGAGCGCCAGCGCCCGTCGGGGAAGTGGCGTCGTCTGGCACGTCCCAAGACGTGGGCGCCCCTGGTGGTGGTCGCCGTCCTGACGGCAGCCGCGGTGATCGCCTACCGTTCGCTCCCGGTCTCCGGTCCCCGCATGACGGTGCCCGCCGCATCCATGGTCCTTCTGCCGTTTCAGAACCTGACGGGTGACGCCGCCTACGACTGGATCGGCGACGGCATTCCCGGCCTCGTGCGATCGAACCTGATGCGGACGAAAGCTCTTCGCCTGATCCCTGACGAGCGTGTTCAGCGGCTACTCGCCGGGCTCCAGCTCACCGCGGATGATCTCTCCCAGGTTCCGTCGGTCATCAGAATAGGTGGGCTGGCCGGAGCGGAAAATGCCATCACGGGATCGCTGATGAGAGCGGGAGATCAGTATCGCATCGAGGCGAAGTTGCTCCGGGTTGGCGCGGCCGGGGGAGAAAGTTTCCAGCCGATCCGGGTTGAAGGAGTGGGCGAGGAGAGCCTTTTCGCCATGGCGGACGAGCTGGCCGATCGCATTCGCGACCGGCTGGGTGTCTCGGAAGGTTTCTGGGGCGGCGGGGGCGGGACGCAAACCAGCACCCGGTCTCTCGATGCCCTGCGCCACTACAGTGAAGGCCGCGCGCTCCTCAGGGACGGCCAGTTCACGCAGGCCGAAGAGGCGTTGAAGACCGCTCTCGAGATCGATCAGGAATTCCCGGCCGCGCACGCCGCCCTGGCGCAGGCCTACGATCGGCTCGGGTACGACGAACAGGCGCTCGCGGAGGCAGATAGGGCGGTTGCGGGGCTGGGCGCTGATTCCTCGTACGAGGCCATGAAGATCCGGGCCATCGGCCTGCGGCTGAAAGGCGATCGGGACGGCGCCGAGGCTGTCTACCTGGAGCTCAGCGCGCTCGCGCCCAACGACGCGGAGGCTTTCTTCGATCTGGGCCTTGCCCAGGAGGAGAACGGGAATCTCGAGTCCGCTCTGGAATCGCTCGACCGGGCGACCGATCTCGATCCGAAGTTTGCCGATGCCCAGTTCACACGGGGACGTCTCCTGGTCAAGCTGGGAAAATCGACTGAGGCCCTGTCTGTCTTCAACCTGGTTCTCGCCCTCCACGTGGAGAGAAGCAACGAAGAGGGACAGGCCGCGGCCCATACCGGCCTGGGACGCACGCAGCGGGTGCTCGGGCAGGATGATGAGGCGTTGCGCAACTTCAGGCGGGCCTTCGAAATCAGCGAGCGCCTGGGCGACCGGCGGGGGGTGAGCGTTGCGCTGACCAACATGGCCATGACCCAGGTGGTGGGGGGACTCTACGGCGAAGCGATCTCGCTCCTGGAAGATGCGCGGCAGATCTCGGAGGAGATCGGCGATCAGGTCGGCCTCTCGGAGGACTACTCAAACCTGGGAGATGTATACGTCGCGGCGGGGCGGCCGGAAATGGCGCTGAAGGCGTATCAAGAGAGCCTGAGGATCGTCCGGGAGGCGGGGAACGAGGCGATCCTGGCGCGAAATTTCAGCAACATCGGTTACACGAACGTGGTGCTGGGCCGGTACGTCGAGGGATTTTTCTTTCTCAAGGAGGCGTTACAGCGCCGGCGTGAGATCGGTGACTCGATGGAGATCATAAACTCCCTGATCGATATCGGCATCGTGGAACAGCTGCAGGGACGCTACGACGAGGCCCTGAAATACTATCTCGAAGGCCAGGCGCTCGCAGAACGCACCGGGGAAAGGACTGCAGGACTTGTCTTCGCGGCCAACCTGTCCAACATCCACGAAGATCAGGGGAACTATGGTGCCGCGCTGTCACTTCTCGAGGAAGCTGTGGCGACGGCAAGGGAAATCAACGATCGGCAGCAACTCGCCATGTGCCTGACCTTCCTCGGGAGCGTGCGCCGCAAGCTCGGCGACCACGCGGGGGCAGGGGAGGCCCTGCAGGAGGCGGTCGACCTGGCGCGTGAGATGGAGAACGCGGCAATCCTCTCGGAAGCGTCGCTGAACCAGGGGGTTCTTCTGGGGAGCCTGTCCCGGCAGACGGAGGCGGTGGACGTCCTGCGGCAGGCGCTGCAGGCGGCGGAGTCGTCCAGGGATTACAGGCTGCAGCTCCAGGCAAATCTGCAGGAGGCGATCTCCCGCCGCTCGACGGATGATCTGGAACGGCTGGTGCAGGAAGCGAAGACCGCCGGTCTCGAGCCATTGCTCGCCCCGGGGCGCATCGCCAGGGCGCGGCTTCTCCTGGAATCAGGGCGCGCCGAACAGGCTACCGAGGAGATCGAGAAGGCCAAGAAGGTTGCGGCGAGCCTGTCGCAGCTCGATCAGCTCTTCCAGGCCTACCATGTCTCGTCCCGGATTCTCGAAGCCCAGGGAAATCGTGAAGGGGCTTCACTCGAATATGCTGCGGCGCTCGAGCCGCTCGAACAGATGCGCAGCCGTCTGAGTGGACCCCGGGCCCGGCACTTCCTGGGCCGCGCGGAGACGGTTGCCTTCGCCCGCGACGCCGAGGCCATTTTCCAGGCCTCCAGCCGCCCGGAGGATGTGGCCCGGTTGCGCTCCATCCTTCAGCCCTGAAGCATTAAAGCCTTTGACATAAATGGGTTGGTCGCATATTCTAACTCCCGCATTCAAACTAGTCTGATCAGTCGCTCTTGCATATGGGATCTGCGGAGTCGGCTCCCGCCGGGGCTTCTCCGCGCACCTCCAGATGCAATGGCACCGTAGTGTGAATCGGCGTCCGGTGGTTTGCCGAAAACCCGGATCGCATATCTGCCCGGGGGGGGGGAGGCACACGTGATTTCGTTCGAGAGCTCGAAGCGCATATGGATTTTTTCGATCTTCTGCGTATCAGTGCTCGCAATGCAGCCGGTCTACCCGGATCCGGGCCGGGGCACGCTATACGGAACCAACGCTGGAGACGGTGACACGATCACCGTGAACCCGCTCACCGGGGCTGGAATGGTTGTCGGGGCTTCTGGCGTGAACGCCACGCCGTCGCTCGCCGTCGATCCGACAACCGGCATCATCTATGGCGGTGAGGGATCGGGGAGTCCGAACCTCTACACGGTGAGTGCCCTGACCGGTGCGTGGACCCTCGTGGGCATCGCGGATCCCGAGTGTGGAAATACCAACCTCGGGTTCGCGGCCATCGGCGGTCTGGACTTCAGGGCCGACGGCACCCTGTTTGCGGCGGTGAACATTGCCGGCGACGGCGGCACCGGATCAGACCATCTGGCGATCCTGGACAAGACCACCGGGCTGGCGAGCGTAATCGGGCCGTTCGGTTCGTGTACGGGAGTTGAGACCGAGTGCACTTCGGCCTCCGGGTCGTGCACGATCGAGGGCATGGAGGCGATCGCCTTCGACGAATTCGGAGTGCTGTGGGGCGCTGTGAACGCGCGGGGTGCTGCGGGCTCGCCCGGCCTCTACACGATCGATCCCACGACCGGCGCGGCGACGTTCGTGACCTCGATCCTCGAAACTGAGGAATCGATTCCGGACGGGGGCATTGTCAGCCTGCAGTTCGAATGCGACGGAACCCTGCTCGGAGGATCGTCGCGCGCGTTCGGCGAGGCGATCGGCGGGCGCCTGGGTACGATCGACACCTTGACCGGGTTCTTCACCCCCGTTGGGGTTGTCTCGGCCACCGGTGGCAGCAGCCTCGCCGCCCTGGGTTATGACACGCCCTGCCCACAGCGGCCGGTCTGCATGGGAGCCCCAATCACCGATCCGGTGGGGGTGGCCGGCACGACGACCGACGATGATGGAATTGCCACCATCGAGCTCGACGAGTCATCCACCAACCTGGTCCTGGATGTGGACGAGTCTTTTGAGGTAGGGGACCTCACGGCGCTCTTCACGGTTGCGCCGGACATCTCCGGCTCCGACGCTGAGGGTAGCGTCATTGTCACCGACGTCACCGGCCTGACCTGCCAGCTTCCGGTCAACTTTATGGCGATTCCCGCCGGTCCGACCGAGGATGAAGTCATCTGCTCCGGAGAAGGAATTCTCCTGGAGGTGAGTAACTCTCTCTCCACGGAGGGAGGCGGAGCCATTTGCAGCGGCAGTGAGTTCACGGACGGGGAGCCGGCTCTGCCCCCGGGAGTGGACCCCTCGCCGGACGGCGACCCGACCCTGTGTCGGGTGCTGACCATCACCTCTCCCATCTCGGGAGAGACGGTCATGGTCTACAAGAAGGACGGGCCCTTCGAGCCGCGGTTGCGGCTGCTCATTGCGGAGTTCGACGGCTCAGAATTCGAGGATTTCAAGGATGTCACCGAGTCGGTAATAGCAATTACGGACATCATTCCTGATCCGACCCGGCTCACGGGCAGGGGA
>JAPUKU010000078.1 GCA_027295505.1 Acidobacteriota bacterium | reverse complement strand
CCCGCATTTTCGGCAGGCGCCTGAATGTTTGATAGCCTTAGCCAGCGGCTGCAGGACATCTTTCGTCGCCTGCGCGGCGATGCGTACCTCACGGAGAAGAACCTCAAAGAGGGGCTCCGCGATATTCGCCTGGCCCTGTTGGAGGCCGACGTACACGTGGATGTGGTGCGTCGCTTCATCGAGCAGGTCCGTGAGGAGGCACTCGGCGCCAAGGTCCTCGAGAGCCTGAAGCCCGCCCAACAACTGGTGGGAGTCGTGCACCGCCAGATGGTGAATCTTCTGGGTGGTGAGGAAGATGCCTGGAAGATTCCGGCCGTCTCGCCGGCGACGTTCCTGCTCGTGGGCTTGCAGGGAGCCGGCAAGACGACGACGGCCAACAAGCTGGCCCGGTGGCTCAAGCGCTCCGGGCGTCACCCGATGCTGGTTGCGGCGGACTGGCGGCGTCCCGCGGCAGCCGAGCAGCTGAAGCTACTTTCGGAGCAGAGTGGCATCCCGCTGTGGGCGCCCCCGGGGCCGATGGACATGGAATCGCTGGCGCGCCGCAGCCGCGAGGAAGCGCGCCGCGCAGGGCTGGATTTGATCCTGATTGACACGGCTGGCCGCCTGCATGTCAATACGGAGCTCATGGAGGAGCTCACGGCGCTGCGCGATGCCAGCTCGGCGGCGGAGGTGTTCCTGGTTGCGGATTCCATGACTGGCCAGGACGCCGTGCGCAGTGCTTCAGAGTTCCACCAGCGCGTCGATCTGACAGGGGTGATCCTCACCAAGCTCGACGGTGATGCGCGGGGTGGTGCGGCGCTGTCCATGCGCGCCACAGTGGGTGTGCCGATCCGGTTCGTTGGAACCGGTGAACAACCCGAAGCGCTTGAGCTGTTCCATCCGGATCGCCTGGCCTCACGCATCCTGGGCATGGGGGATGTGGTCACGCTGGTCGAGCGTGCCCAGGAGGTGTACGAGACCGGTGAAGCCGAGAAGACCGCGGCCCGGCTGCGCAAGCAGGAGTTCACGCTCGACGATCTGCGTGAACAGCTGCGGCGCCTGAAACGCATGGGATCCATGGATCAAATCCTCGGCATGCTGCCCGGGGTGGCATCTCTGCCGGCCGGACTCGCGGCGGGTGACGGACAGCTCGTGGCCGTCGAGTCAATCCTGGATTCGATGACCGTTGAAGAGCGCGCGCGGCCTCAGGTCCTGAACGGAAGCCGCCGCAAGCGGATCGCGCGGGGCAGTGGCCGCAGCGTGTCTGAGGTGAACCGCCTACTGCGCCAGTATTCGGAAATGAAGCGCATGCTCAAGACACTTTCCCGGCGTCCTGGAGCAACGGCCCGGGCAATGTTCGGCTTACAGAAGGGGAGGAGGTAAGGAGAAGACATGGTGAGAATCCGACTCCGCAGGATGGGAGCCAAGAAGAGGCCTTTTTACCGCATGGTGGTCTCCGACTCGCGCCGCAGGCCGACCGGCAAGGTACTGGACAGTTTGGGCGAGTACGAGCCCGGACGAAAGCCGGTTCATTTGAAGGTCGATCTGGAGCGGGTCGATGCCTGGATCCGCAAGGGCGCCCAGGCTTCTGAGACGGTGCGCCGTCTCATACAGCGAGCGCGCACGGTCTCCAGCGCCTGAGCGCACACGACGCCCGGCTCCTGCGAAGGAGAAGGGCCAGGAGGAGCAAGAGACGATGAGAGCGATGGTGGAAGTGATCGCAAAAGCTCTGGTGGACGACCCGGAGAGTGTCGAGGTCCACGAGGTGGAGGAAGCGGGCGACTCCATTCTGGAGCTCAGCGTAGCCCAGCCTGATCTCGGCAAGGTCATCGGCAAGCAGGGCCGCACGGTCCGCGCCATGCGCACTCTGCTGGTGGCAACCGGGGCCAAAGCCAGCAAGCGCTTCGTGCTCGAAATTTTGGAATGAGTGCTGTGCCGGAACTGCTGCTGGGCTGGGTCAAGCGTCTTCGAGGAGTGAAGGGCGAGCTCGCCGTGGCCACCCGCAGCCAGGACCTGACGCCCTATCTGGCTCTGCGGGAGGCAAGGTTTGTACGCGGGGACGCCCCCCCGGAGCTCCGCACCCTCGAGTCAGTGCGCACCCACGGGAGTCGTTTGCTCATCCGTCTGGAAGGCGTCGATTCAGCGGCCGCAGCTGCCCCCTGGCTGGGAGCCGAAATGTGGGTGGACACGGCCGTTCTACCGGCGCTCGAACCGGGAGCTTACTATGCCTACCAGCTTCTGGGAATGGAGGTCGTGTGCCAGGACGGTGAGAGGCTGGGCAGGTTGTCGGACATCCGTACCACGGGAGGCTGTGACCTCTGGGTGGTACTGACGCCTGGCGGTGTGGAGCATCTGATCCCTGCAGCGCTAGCTATTTGTACATCGGTGGACCGCCAGAAGGGACTTATCACCGTGAATCCGCCGGTAGGTCTTTTAGAACTGAATGCGATTTGATATTCTCACGATCTTTCCGGGGATGCTCGAGGGACCTTTCTCGGAGAGCATCCTGCGCCGGGCCAGGGAGCGTGGCCTGCTTGATATACGTGTGCACGATTTAAGGCGCTGGGCCGCCTCGCCACACTACCGGGTCGATGATGTTCCCTACGGTGGAGGCGCGGGCATGGTGTTCAAGCCCGAGCCGATCTTCGCTGCTGTAGAGGAACTGGCTGGCCAGCTTCCGCGCCCCTGGGTTGTCCTCCTCTCGCCGCAGGGACGAAGGCTGGATCAGGCTCTGGCCCGGGAGCTTCTGGGGCGTGAACGCCTGCTGTTGATTTGTGGTCGCTACGAAGGTGTCGATGAGCGTGTTCGGGAGCACCTCGTGAACGAAGAGATTTCCATTGGCGATTTCGTACTTTCAGGTGGGGAGTTGGCTGCAGCGGTGATCGTGGATGCCGTTGGGCGGCTGGTGCCGGGCGTTCTGGGAGATCCGAGCTCAGCCGAGCAGGACTCTTTCAGTGACGGCTTGCTCGACCATCCCCACTACACGCGGCCGGCCGTTTTCCGTGGCTGGACGGTTCCGGACACTCTGCTCTCCGGGCATCATGCGATCATAGAGGCCTGGAGACAGAAAGAAGCGGTCCGTGCCACGCGCCGCAAGCGCCCGGACTTGCTGAACACCACTAAGCACGGTTGACGAGGAAATGATGGAACGGATTCGAGCTATTGAAGCCAGGGATTTCAAGGAAGGCCGCGACGATTTCTCGCCCGGCGACACGGTGCGCGTCCATGTGCGTGTTGTAGAGGGTGAAAAGGAGCGCATCCAGATTTTCCAGGGAGTGGTCATTGCCCGGCGCCGCGGCCACACACGAGCCACGTTCACCGTCCGCAAGGTGAGTGCGGGTGTGGGAGTGGAACGCATCTTTCCGCTGCACGCACCGGTCGTCCACAAGATCGAGGTCGTGCGACGGGGCAGGGTGCGCCGCGCCAAGCTCTACTACCTTCGAGAGCGGCGCGGCCGCGCGGCACGGATCCCCGAGGCGCGGACCAACCGGTGAATCGATCCGGCTCCCCGCGAACCCAACCGGACTGGCGGTGGGAGAAACGGGCCGCGTCAGCCGGGTTCAGGTGTATCGCCGGAGTGGATGAGGTCGGGCGCGGCTGCCTGGCAGGCCCCGTGGTCGCAGCTGCCGTGGTTCTGGATCAGGACGCGGATTTTCAGGGTCTGCGGGACTCCAAGATGCTGACTCCGAAAGCACGGGAGCGCTGGGCGCATCGCTTGCAACAGGAGGTGCGTGCCTGGTCCGTGGGTAAGGCTGACGCAGGCGAGGTGGATCGGCTCAACGTCCTGGAGGCAACGCGCCTGGCGATGCAGCGCGCGGTGCGGGCGCTGAGCGAGCGCCCCGATCTGCTCCTGGTCGATGCCATTGAGCTGCCGTCTCTCGACCTGCCTCAGGGCAGTCTGGTGCGCGGCGATGAGCGCGTGATGTCAATAGCCGCTGCCTCGGTTATCGCCAAGGTCCACCGTGACCACTTCATGTCAGGAATGGATGCCAGTTTCCCCCGGTACGGTTTTCTGAGGAACAAGGGGTATGGCACGCTCGAGCACCGACGTGCCGTGCGCCGGTGGGGGCCGTGTGAGTTGCACCGTCGCTCCTTTTGCGGGGTCCTCCCTGCCTGATCCGTCATGGCGCTGAACCAGAGCAAAATCATCAAGACCGCTGAGAAATACCTGCGCCAGGGGAAGATTGACGCAGCTATTGCGGAATACCAGCGGTTGGTCAAGGCAAACCCCAACGACGTCAACACCATCAACAAGATTGGTGATCTCTACGCGCGCCACGGCAAGGCCCGGGAGGCAATCGTCCAGTTCACCAAGATCGCCGAGTTCTATACCAATGATGGCTTCTTCCTGAAAGCCATCGCCATCTACAAGAAAATCAACAAGCTCGACCCGAGCTACATGGAGGCCTATCAGAAGCTGGCGGAGCTTTACTCGCAGCAGGGTCTCGTCATGGAGGCCAAGTCCCAGTACCAGGCGGTGGCCGAGCATTACATGAAGGCCGGCAAGTTCGACAAAACGAGGCAGGTGTACGAGCAGGTGCTCAAGCTCGCTCCCGATGATCTCAAGACCCGCCTGGCGCTCGCCGACATCTGGGCCAAGGAAAACAAGGGTGATCAGGCGATTAAGGAGTACCTGGCCATCGGCCAGGATCTGGATCGCCGCGACATGCTCAAGGAGAGCGTGCGGATCTACCAGACAGCGCTCAAGATTGATCCCAAGAACCGTGAGGTTCTCGATCGTCTCATCCGCGCCCTCGGACAGCAGGGAGAGCACGACAAGGTGATCAAGCTGCTCGAGGACGAGGTTAAATCGAGCCGTGATCCCGGGCTCATGGCGTTGCTGGCGCAGGCCTACCTTGGCAAGGATCGTCTCGATGACGCCAAGAAGCTGCTGGAGAAGGCCTCCTCGATCGATTCCGAATCGGTGGACATCCGCGTGGCGCTCGGCCGACTGCAACTCAAGCAGGGCGAAGTGGCCGCGGCATACGAATCGCTGGAGGGAGCTTCTGAGCAACTGGAACAGCAGAAGAAGCTCACGGAGGCCAGCCACCTCTGGGAGGAGTTCATTCGCGAGCAGAGTGCTCACGCCGAAGCTTTGACCAAGCTTGAAGACCTGTATCGGCGCAATGAGCATCCGGCCAAGGCGAACGCCACGGCCTCCGATCTGGTGGATGCTCTGATTGCCAAAAGCAGGACTGATGAAGCCCGCCAGGTGTTGTCGCGCCTGGTGGAGTGCGATGGCGGAAACCCCAGGCACCGGGAACGCCTGGAGAGCCTCGAGCAGCAGAGCTTGAGTCCCGCGCAGCCCGCCGGGCCGCCGGGTGTGGCGGTGGATCTGGAGGTCGACCTGCCCGAGATCGACATTCCGGAGTCTGCGTCGGATCCGGCAGTGGCGGAGGCCAGCACCGGCCCCGTGTCGCTCGAAGATTTGCCTGAAGGAGGCGAGTCGGAGGATCAGGAGTATATCGCCGAGCGTCTCACCGAGGTGGAGGTATTCGTCAAATATGGGCTGGTCGACAAGGGACTGGAGCAGCTCAAAACCGTTCTAAAACGGTTTCCAAGGTGCGTCCAGGCGCGGGAAAAGCTTCGTGATCTCTACAGCGAAAACGGCGATCCGGACCGAGCGGTGGGTGAGTGCCTTCATCTGGCGCGCATTCTGAGGGACAAGGGCGAGGGCCCCGCGGCCGAACAGGTGTTGAACGATGCGCTCGAGCTGGGTGGTTCGCCGGAGATCCAGAAGCATGTTCGGCAAGCCCTCGGCGGCGAGGCGGGGGCGGAACCGGTTGCTGAAGCGGTGGCCGAGGAGATGCCGGTCGACCTCGAGCCTGCTCCGAGCCCCCTGGAGGCTCCGCCTTCGGAGAGTGCCGATCTGGATCTCGACCTGGCGCTGGATGAGCCTCAGGCTGCGGGAAAACCGGAGGAAGATGGGGGATTGGAGCTGGAACTTGATCTTGAGGGATCGGATGAATCTGCCGTCGCGGAGGACGCGCCAGAATCTGCCGATGAGGAGTTTCAGATCGAGATTGAGGCCCCGGAGCAGACCGGTCCCAGCACGGAAGAGATCAAGGAGGTTGATTTCTATCTGGAACAGGGGCTGGAGGAGGAGGGACGGGCCCTGCTTCTCAAGCTGCAGGAGCGTACACCGGGAGCGGACGAGATCACCCAGCGTATGGAGCGCCTCGGTATGAAGCCCGCAAGCGCGCCCGTGGCAGCGCCTGCCGCAGACTCGGGAAACTTTCTCGAGGAGATCGGACGTGAGCTCAACGAGGAGGAGGAGACGGCGCAGCCTGTGGTTGCTCCCGCGGCAGCAGAGGGTGGCGAGGCCGAATTTTTCGATCTATCGTCGGAGATAGACGAAAGTCTTTTTGAAACCCAGACTGTGGTTGAGGCGGATCCCGGTGCCCCAATGCTGGGCGAGGAAGAGCACAGCCTCGAGGAGATCTTCAAGGCGTTCAAGAAGGGCGTCGAGCAGCAGGTCGAAGAAACTGATTTCGAGACCCACTACAACCTCGGCATCGCTTACAAGGAGATGGGGCTGATTGAAGAGGCCATCGGAGAGTTCCAGATCGCCGCAAAGGATCCGCAGCGTCTGGTGCCATGCTGTAGCATGCTCGGAATCTGCTTCAGGGAAAAGGGCATGACTAATCTTGCAGTCAAGTGGTACCAGCGCGGTCTGGAGAGCCCCGGTGAAGACGATGAGGTGCACCAGGGGCTCAAGTATGATCTGGCGATCCTGTACATGGAGATGGAAGACTACGCCCGCTCCCATGAATTGTTCACCGATGTGTATGGTCTCAACGCCATGTACCGCGATGTCTCCCAGAAAATGAAAGAGCTCGAGAAGCTGATCGGCCAGGAGAAGTAGCCTCCCGGCAGCTGCCCGCCAGCCAGCCCGACATCCATCAGTGTCACCCGGGGGGTGCGCATCGCCTGTGCGGATGACCACTTGGGTGGTCAGATCGTGGTCCAGTTGAACAGTCCGGCCCTCTCCTGGCCCAGCCGTCTGCCAGTGGAGTACTAAAAGCCCTTATTTAATAAAGGTTTGTGGTCATTCAACCGGAATGGCGCTGAACGATGAAACTGGCATGCCGCTTGCTCCGTAGATTAGGTGTGAAAGACAGAGGAACGCGCCCAGCAGCCGTCCCTTCCTGTTTCCCGTAGAAAGAACTCCTTCCTCAATTCCTACCCCTAAAGCGGCTGCTGGCGCGTTTTTCTTTTTCTCCACGGGTTTCTTCTCCTTCATGTATGGGTGCTGTTAACCTGACAGCCGCGATCCAGGGCGGTCGGAAGAACTGATGCAGCGAAGCCAAGACGCGGTCGGGCGGCACCCGGGTGCCACCGGCCACACCACGTCCGGTAAACATCCCGGTGACTGGCGCCTGGTTCTGGACTGTGAGCGGCCCGGCGCGCTCAATATGGCGCTTGACGAAGTCCTGACGCGTGCCTGCGCGGCTGGGGAAGGACCCGTTCTCAGGCTGTACGGTTGGTCGCGCCCCACTCTCAGCCTGGGGCGGAATCAGGAACTGGCCCGTGCCGCTGATCTCGAGGCCTGCGAGCATCTCGGAGTGGACGTCGTACGGCGCCCCAGCGGCGGTCATGCCGTGCTGCACGAGCGCGAGATCACCTACGCGCTCAGCGTGCCGGCGTCGGAGCCTCTTCTTGCGTCAGGCGCCCGCGCCGCCCTGCGGCGGATCGCCGACGCTATCGCGCTCGGTCTGGGTCGGCTGGGGGTGCGGGCCCGGCGGCAGGTTTGCGGGCGGGGGCGGGACGTGCCTGGGACTGCGGTTCCGGTGGCTCCCTGCTTCGCGACCACGGCCAGGGACGAGGTTACCGTCGATGGGATTAAGGTGGCGGCTGCTGCACAGTGGCGGCTGCGCCGTGCCCTCCTCCAACAGGGTTCGATTCCGCTGTCGATCGATTCGGGTCGCCTCATGAGGGTCACCGGAGCAGTGGCGGGACGGGGAATGCCGCCGGTTGGTGCCGGAGCGGGGATTCTGAGGTGGTTGTCGTGGGATGAAAGGCAGCCCGCCCACCGGGCAGACGCGCTCATCCGCGTGCGGCGACGCCTGATCGAGTCCCTGATCGGGGGGTTCGAGGAAACCCTGGGGGTGCGCCTGCGTCCGGATCGCCTGCGCGGGGACGAACTGGCAGCAGCCCGGGAGCTCCAGAGCCACGTGTACGGCTCAACGACGTGGACACGGCGGCGTTAAGGAGGACAGAGCGGATGAAGAATTGGGAAAGGGCCTGGAAGTGGGGGTTACCGGTCCTCGTAGGGGTGGTGGCCCTTACCCTGGGCTGTTCCACAGGTCCGATGGGTGAGGGGCTTCGTTCGGAAGAGGAGATCGTGCGGCTGCGTTCTCAAAATGTGAAGATCGTTCGAGAGAACGCTCGGCTCAGCGGAGAGAATTCGGCCATGCAGGCTCAGGTGGCGCAGCTTCAGAAGCAGATCAGGGCGCTCGAGAAGAAGATCGACAGGCTGCTTGCCGAAGCAACCCGCAAGCGTCCAGCGTCCTTTATGGGGCAGGCTGAAGCCGGGCCGCGCAGCCGGGCGCCACTCCGGTGTCAGTTCGAGCGGACCTCGACGGCCACCGCGATATGGCCGTCCACGCCCACCGGCCGTTCAGGTGAAGGGATGAAGGTTTGGGGCGGGCTCTGCAGACCGCTTCTCGCCTCGTCGTAGAGCACCACCAGGGGTAGCTCACGAACCTCATCCGCCGCATGCAGCAGCAGCGAGCGATGGTTCCTGCTGAGAGAGATGCGTGCCGGGTTTTCCACCAGCAGCTTGAGCAGCTGCTGGGGCGTGAACTGCAGAGCTCCTTCCTCGGTTAGATCCGCCTCTTGCAGGAAGTAGGGCAGAGTCTGGCGGAAGTGCTCGCCCGCCGAGCAAAAGGTCGTAGGCTCCGAGCCGCGGGCGAACGCTTCCAGAATCACATCCTTGCAGCCGCTCTCGACGCTGGCGCGCAGTCCCGTCTCCCGGTCGATGGGCACGAACGCGACATTTCTGGGCTTCATGAAGTGCTCGCGCGGCTTGCCGGCCAGGATCTTCTTGAAGAAGTCGACCCAGATCGGTAGCGCCGCCCGCGAGCCGGTTTCCTTGGGTCCGAGGCTCTGTTTCTGATCGAAACCGACCCACACGCCGCATACGAGCGAGGGGGTGAACCCGACAAACCAGGCATCACTGAAGTCATCGGTGGTCCCGGTCTTTCCGGCCATCGGATACTGAATCACCTTGGCGCGCCGTCCGGTGCCGTCTGTGATCACGCCCTCGAGCAGATACGTCATCAGGTAGGCCAGATCGGCCGACACCACTTCCTCGGCTTTCGGCTCGCTCTTCTCACGCACCGTACCGTCGCGTCCTGCAACGTACTTGATGAGATGCGGATCCACGCGGATCCCCTGGTTCGGGAAGATCGAATACGCGCTGGTGAGCTCCAGGAGAGAAACTTCGGAAGATCCCAGGGCCGTGGAAGGAAATGGGTGAAGCGGGGATGTTATCCCCATGCGGTGGGCCAGGACCAGAGTTGGGCGGTAGCCGATCTGGTTGAGCAGACGCACCGAGACGATGTTGCGGGAGTTCTCCAGCGCCTCGCGCAGGGTTGTCAGGCCATAGTAGCGGCGGGTGTAGTTCTCAGGCTGATAATGTTCTTCGCTCCTGGGGGCCGTGAAGACCGTGGGGGCGTCGAGCACCATGTCTGCCGGCGTGAGTCCCTGGACGAGTGCTGAGAGGTAGACGATCGGTTTGAAAGCCGAGCCGGTCTGGCGCAGAGCCTGGGTAGCCCGGTTGAACTCGCTGCGGTTGAAGTCGTACCCGCCGATCATGGCTTTGATCTCGCCGCTGCCTGGATCGATGGCCACCAGCGCGCCCTCGACCTTGGGCTCCTGATCGAGCACGAGATCGAGACTCTTGGCTTCGGAATCCAGCTTGTTGATCGAGAACAGGGTAATGTCGCCGCGCTCGAGAACCTCGGTCAATGAGCCCTGCTGGGTCCACTTGATACCGGCGGGCAGCAGAGTGCCCATCCACTCGCCGACCTTCACCTGTGCCCTCTCGTCGGTCACGTCCAGTACCAGGCCATGCACCCGGGTCCCCCGCGCCAGGGGACGCCGCCAGTCCGGCAGACGGTGGCTGGCCAGGAGTTCCTCCTGCTGGGTCGGATCGAGATCTTCGTGCTCCCGGAGGAGATTGCGTTCTACCTCGCGGAATCCCTGGCGTCGATCGATCGCGTGCAGGCCGCGGATGAGTGCCTCGTTAGCGGCGCGTTGCAGGTCGATATCCACGGTCGTGAACACCTCCAGCCCTCCCCGGTAGAGCATTCTCTGGCCGTAGTTGGCTTCCAGCTTGCGCCTCACCGCTTCCACGAAATACGGGGCCAGCTCGTCCCGCGGCGCGGGCTTGAAGGTAAGCAAGGGCTCGGCCATGGCTGCCGCAGCCTGTTCGCGGGTCAGGTACTTCGCCACCACCATGCGTTGCAGAACGTGATCGCGTTTGCGCCTTGCCACCTCGGGGTTGCGAAGCGGTGAGAAATACTCCGGTCGCTGCGGAACGCCGGCCAGGGTGGTCGCCTCGGCCAGCGTGAGATGCTTGGCCGGCTTGCTAAAGTAATACTGGGATGCGGCCTCGATACCATAGCGCCCGTGACCCATGTAGATCTGGTTGCAGTAGAACTCGAGGATCTCATTCTTGGTATAGGTCTTCTCGATCTGCATCGCCAGGAAGGCTTCCTGGAGCTTCCGGCGCAGGGTGCGCTCGGGCTTCAGGAATAGCAGCTTCGCCAGCTGCTGGGTGAGCGTGCTTCCCCCCTGCACCACACCCCCCGCGAGCAGGTTGTGGTAGGCGGCCCGGGCGATCCCCTTGATGCTGACGCCGAAGTGCCGGTAAAAATCGGCGTCCTCCGTGGCGACGATGGCGTTCCTGAACGAATCCGGGATGTCGGAGAGTGACACCAGGATACGGCGCTCTTCCGCGAACTGGTGAATCAGCACCCCGGTGTTGCTGTACAGGCGCGTGATCACGGGCGGCTGGTAGTCCTGCAGCCGGCGCACGTTCGGCAGGTCAATGTTGAGCAGGTATCCGAGCACCAATCCGAGCGCGCAGGCCAGGCCTGCTCCCGCCGGCAGCGTCCACAGTGGCAGAGGGCGCACCCAACGCCTCAGAGCCTCCAGGAAACGGACCTTTAGACCGGGCCAGCCTGGTGGCTCTGGGTTCGACAAGTCGGCGGAGGGGGTTTCAGGGGCCATGAGAAGGGCTGGACCCGCGGAGCAGCAAATATAGCAGACACCGGTGGTGGCGGCAAGGCGGGATTCCAATCACCGCAAAGCGATATAATTGCTTGGACAGCCTTGACTTAGTGGAGATCAGTTCCTAGATTCGGCCATGCCTATCGGCGGTTCTTTGTTCCGGCTGGAGGCCTCTTTCCAGCCCACGGGAGATCAGCCCGAAGCCATCCGGCAGCTGGTCGAAGGGTTGCGCCGCGGCGAGCGCGATCAGGTGCTGCTGGGGGTGACCGGCTCGGGGAAGACCTTCACCATGGCACAGGTGATTGCCGAACTGCAACGGCCGACGCTCGTCATCGTCCACAACAAGACTCTGGCAGCTCAGCTCTTCCAAGAGTTCCGCTCATTTTTCCCGACCAACGCGGTCGAGTACTTCGTCTCCTATTACGATTACTACCAGCCGGAAGCCTACGTGCCTCGCACGGACACTTACATCGAGAAAGAAGCCACCATCAATGACGAGATTGACCAGCTCCGTCATTCCGCCACACGCGCCCTTTTCGAGCACCGGGATGTGATCATCGTGGCCAGCGTGTCATGTATCTATGGCCTCGGA
>JAPUKU010000077.1 GCA_027295505.1 Acidobacteriota bacterium | reverse complement strand
ATAATCGGCGATGAATCGAACACGTTGGTTCATGGGTGATGTCTCGCTCCACGGCATCGGGCACCTCCTGCGGTGCCCTACAGTGCCCTGAAAGTGTCACCCATGTACCTGGACGGATCTGTTACCTATGTACCCGGACCGCACCTGGGCGCCGCCTAACAAAGCGATGCAGTCGGACAAAGTCAGCCTGTCACGTCACTTGCATACGCAAGGGCCGCGCCAGTTTGCCTTTGCCGCTGATCGCTGGCGTTAGGCGGACGGAAAACAATACAGGAGAACGTCAATGGAGACGTTTGAAGAGGTCTTTGAAAACGTGGACTGCGTGATAGCGGACACCGCAAGAAAACTGAGAAACATTGCGCTAAAGCAAGTTCCGGATGTAGAAGAGGCAGTCGTTGGAGGCGCAAAGGTCCAAAACGTGCTTTATTACTCAGGAGATTCGACTCGGATCGTGTGTGGAATCCAACCATCGAGCGGGCGTTGCCTCTTTTACCTGCACCGTGTGACCCCCGAAGACGTTCCGGAATATCACCTGGGTGGCAAGGGCAAACACTCGAATCACATTGCGTTCGGTAGTCCAGACGAAGTTAAGAACGCGGTAATCAAGCGAGTGATAGGGGTGTCAGTCGAACGTCTGCCGTAGTTCTACGCAGGCTTTCGCATGACGTTCTCGTGTCGCGTTGGGGAGCGGGCATATGAAATGCAAGTGGGCGTATGGAAACTCCGCCTAACAAGCCGCTGCAGCCGACGCCCCCTTCTGGGCGTTATTCTGAGGCGAGAGGGCATACTATGGGGCGCGGCTGAGCGCCACCACGTTAGGCATCTGAATGTCGACTACAATGGCTGTAGTGGTCCACTGAGTTTGAGAGTAGCGGATCGGTACTTTGTCGCTAGGTGTGGAAGCTGTCAAGCGGGTTCACCGGACTGTAAGAGAAGTGATTGAGGAGGAAGGGCCACCGTGACATGCCCTTGCAGCCAAAACTCGCTGGACCACTACACCGGGTTAACAGCGAGAGAGTCCGGAACTCTCCGGCCGTTAACAGGAGGGTTGGCGGCGGTTAGCAGGTAAGGAGCCACCCCACACTCGGCCTTTCCGCGCTGTTAGAATTGAGCATGGTGGCACGTTGAATCGTGCCCAACACATCGAGAGTGCGTCAGTCCGCCCTCCCTTCGCCAGCTCGGGCCTGAGCCGAATGCGGGTCCGTGGCATCCCGCTCGGCAGATAGACATCCCCCACGTTCAGGTCTACAATTTCGGCCAAACGCAGCCCGGTTCCGAGCGCAAGCGAGTAGATAAGGTGGTCTCGGAGATTGCCGGCCGTGGCCCGCAAAATGGCCCGTTGTTCGGCCAATGTGAGGGTCTGGGGGCTGAGGTGGGGCATCGTGCCTCCTCTTACCCGATTGTCGCTCTGTTGGGGGACAAGTCAAGGCGAATCCAATTGGCAGAGAGATGCTGATATATTGCGCTATTCCCGGCATGAGAAGCCTCCGGAAGGAATGCGAGAAGGATTCGTCCGGAGGTAGGATAACTGCTTGCTGGAGCATGAGCTAAGGGCGGCGTTCAGACCACACGATTCGGTGGACCACTACACCTGCGAATCACGAGGACGGGGGCCAAATGAATTCGATGACGCGGATCGGGATCCGGCGCAGCACGTGGCTATCGGTGATACCGGGTGACCTAACGCTGGTGCTGCTCTGGGTGGTGCTCTGCTCATCCGGTTGCGGTTCCGGGCGGACGCCCTCGCAGGCAGAGCTCCCTGGTGTGACGAGAGCCGCCGTGGATCATCTGACACGGGAGTATGCGCAGCTGAGAAAGTCACAGGTGGATGACGTGGCTTATCACCTGGACATCGATGTGACCCGGCCGGGTGACCGATTTTCCGGGGCGGTGCGGATCGACTATTCCCTGAAGAAGATGGTGCGCGACCTCACCGTGGACTTCTCAGGAGGGGCGATCGATCGGATCACCGTCAACGGTCGTGATGTGGAACCGGACTACAACGACTTCTTCATTACCGTCGGCGGTGAGGATCTCCGGGTCGGTTCGAACGTCATCGAGATCGGTTACACGCAGAAATACGGGACGGCCGGCTACGGTCTGAGCCGCTTCATCGACCAGGAGGATGGTCGCACCTATCTGTACAGCGATCTGTGGCCCTACTATGCCAACCGCCTGTTCCCCTGTTTCGACCAGCCGGATCTGCGGGCGACCTACGAGCTGAGCGTCACCGTGCCGGCGGACTGGGTGGTCTCCTCCTCCACGCGGGAGGTCGCTATCGAGGACGTCCCGGGCGAGGGCCCCCCGCGTCGACGCTGGAATTTTCCGAGGTCGGCTGAATTCAGCACCTACCTCTTCTCGCTTCACACCGGTCCGTATCGAGTCTGGGAAGCGCGCGATGATGCCATTCCGCTCCGGCTGTTTAGCCGCCGGTCCATCGCCGAGCATGTCGATTTCGAGTACTGGTTCCAATGGACGCGTCAGGGGCTCGAGTTCTACCAGGAGTATTTCGACATACCTTACCCGTACGGCAAGTATGACCAGATCATCATTCCGAACTTCAATTACTCGGCCATGGAGAACGTGGCGGCCGTCGCCTTTGGTGAGGAGTATGTGGGCCGGAGCTCCCCCACGCGGGAGGAACGCGAGGATGTGGCCGCGATCATTCTCCACGAGATGGCCCACATGTGGTTTGGCAATCTGGTCACGATGGAATGGTGGAACGGTCTGTGGCTGAACGAGAGTTCCGCCGAGTACATGAGCTATCTCGCGCTTGCCAGCGGGATCGAGGGCTCCGATGTCTGGCACAGATTCTTCCTGGACAACAAGCGGAGCGCCTATGCCGCGGATCGACGGGTCACGACACATCCAATCGAGGTCCCGGTCGCGGATTCGGTCAGTTTCTTTCTGGTCTTCGACTCGATCACCTATGGCAAGGGATCATCCGTTCTGAAACAGCTCGCGCATTATCTGGGGGAGGATCGATTCCGCGAGGGGGTCTCCATCTATCTCAAGGACAATGCTCTGGGCAATACGCGGATCGAGGATTTCACCGCAGCGATCGAGCGCGCGGCCGGCCGCGACCTGGATGATTGGGTGGAGCAATGGCTCTACCAAGCCGGTGTCAACACCATCGGCGTGGACTACACCTGCGCGGATGACCGCATCAGTTCTTTCTTAGTGACCCAGGCGGCGCCGGAGGGTCTGCCGTATCTTCGTCAGCACCGCGTCCAGATAGGTCTCTACAGGTCGGACGAGAGCGGTGGGATGCGGGTGCAGTCGATCGTGCCGATGACGATCACCGGGGCGCGGACGGAGGTGGCCGACGCGATCGGCCGGCCATGCCCCGTCATGGTGTATCCAAACCATGATGACTGGGGCTATGTGAGGGTGAGGCTGGACGATAAGACCCTGAGCCTGGTCGGTTCGAGGATCAATGACTTCGACAGCCCGCTGCTGCGTTCCATGTTGTGGCAGAACGCATGGGACATGACCCGGGATTCGACCTTGTCGCCGACGGCGTTTGTGGAGCTGGCGATCGACAATATCGCTAAGGAGAGAAATGAGAAGATCGTGACGCAGGTCCTGAATTCGATCGAGGGCGCCATGGACTACCTGCACCGGATCCGCCCCGCGTCGAAGGAGGCATTGGCGGAATATGGCCCCCGTGTCGAGGTCCTGATGTGGGCGCAGGTGCTGGCGACGGAGCCGGGCAGCGATCTGCAGCGGATCTGGTTCGATAGCTATCTGGCCACCTCCGATACAACCGATGAGCTCGCGCGCCTGGAGAAGATCTTGAAGGGCAATCTGAAGGTCACCGGTCTAGCCATCGACCAGGACCGACGATGGAGAATCATCGCTCGCCTGAATACGATGGCTCATCCCGGCGCCGCGGAATTGGCACGGGCCGAGGCCGGACGGGATCGGTCCGAGGATGGCGTAAGAGGGGTCATCCTGGCCGAAGCGGGTCGTCCCGATCTCGATATCAAGAGGAAGTGGCTCAAGCAGATACAGGATGAGGGGAGCGCCCTCTCCCTGTCCAAACAGATCGACGCGATGTCCACGCTGTTCCCATCGCATCAGACGGAGTTGCAAATGACGCTGCTCGAGGATTTACTGGAGCCTCTCCCCGGGATGAGCGTGGCACGGGAGCCTTTTTTTCTGAGCAGCTATACGCGGCTTCTGCTTTCCGGGACCTGCCGGCCCGAGAGCGTGAGACGCCTGGAGCGATCGATAGATGAGAACCGGGGGCTGAACGCGACCGTCGAGAGATTCCTGCGCGAGACACATGAGGAGGACGCCCGCTGTGTCAAGATCGCCGAGACCTACTTTCCCGGATAACTCTCATTCCTGATATGGGTTTTTAGAAGGGAGCGGATATTGTCCCTACTCAAAACCAGATCTGCTTGTAGTTGTCAACCGAAACCGTATGGCGCAGAGGGGCCCGAATTCGAACTGGAAATAACGTGAAGTGCGGGGCAGGCCAATAGCGCGGAACGGTGCCGCCGTGTGACGGACCGCGACAGCCGCCCCGCGATTTTTAAACCGCAACCGCGCGCCGTGGCCGCCGTTTCCCCCACGGCGGCGCGATGCTGTGCTAACCTCCGCCCGCTCCGGTCAGACCTCGGCTTCAATCAACCCCCCAGGGGGTACGTCGATGCGGGAGAACTCCGTGCTCTCGATCAAATCGGCCTCTTCTTTTTGCTCGGCTGCGGCAGCCCTCGTCCTGATCGCGTGCGGCGCACCCGGTCCCCCCGGCAGCGGCACCGAGGGATCGCTCCGACCTGACATGGTCCTCTTGAACGGGAAGATCATCACCGTGGACCCGCAGGACTCCATCGCTGAGGCCCTTGCGATCCAAGACGGTAAGATCGTCGCCATCGGCCCAACCGATGAGATAGAGATGCTCGCAGGCGAGCAGACCCGGGTGATCGATCTGCAGGGGCTCACGGCAACTCCGGGGCTGATCGACTCCCACTGCCACTTCGCGTATGGAGGGATCGCCAGGCTCTATACCCTGGATCTCAGCTATCCCAACGTCAAGAGCATCTCGGATTTAACCGACCAGGTCAGCGCGAGCGCCAGGGACCGGAAGCCGGGAGAGTGGATCCAAGGGGAGGGTTGGGATGAGGGGAAGCTCTCCGAACTGCGCTACATCTACGCTTCCGACCTCGACCCGGTCGCACAAAGGAACCCCGTGTGGCTTCTCCATACGATGGGCCACTACGGCACCGCCAACAGCCAGGCATTGAAGCTGGCGAACATCACTCGTGACACCCCGGATCCTCCAGGAGGCACCATCGACCGGAATCCTGACGGGACTCCGACGGGCGTCCTCAAGGAGTCGGCCATGGGTTTGATCCAGCGATTGATTCCCGGTCCGACCCAGAGCCAGATCCAGGCGGCCATGGCGGCGCTTTCCACCGAGTTCAATAAGGAGGGAATGACCGCTCTCAAGGATCCCGGTATCGACGAGGAGATGTGGCAGGCGTACCGACAGGTCCTCGAAGACGGCAGGCTTTCCGTCCGGGTCTTCGCCCTCTGGTCGGCCGGCAAGACGGTCGAGGAGGCCCGAGAGCTCATCGATCGGGTCGGCGCATTCACGAAACCATCCATCACCACCGGCGAGGATCTTCTGATCTCGGGGGGGATCAAGATCCTCCTGGATGGAAGCGGCGGGGCACGCACCGCCTGGGTCTACGACGAGTGGAACAAGAACCGCAAGGACGTTGACACCGGCAACTATGGTTATCCCGTCATCGACCCGGACATCTTTCGACAGCAAGTACTCTTGTTTCACGAGGCCGGGCTCCATATCGGCGTTCATGCGATAGGCGACCGCGCGATCGACTGGGTCGTGGACACCTATGCCGCCGCCCTGGAGAAGAAGCCGACCTTCGGGCTGCGTCACAGCGTCATTCACGCCAATGTTCCGACGGAGCATGCACTGCAAGCTTTTGCGAAGCTGCAGCAGACCTACGACGCGGGGTATCCGGAGCCGTCGCCGAACTTCATGTGGTGGATCGGCGACACCTACGCCGGGAACTGGGGTCCCGAGAGGAGCCGGCGGCTCAATCCCTTCAAAACCTACGCCGAGCGGGGGATTAAGTGGGGAGCCAGCTCGGATTACAACGTCACGCCGTTCGCCGCGCGCTACGGCCTCTGGGCTTCTGTGGTGCGGGAGACATTGCTCGGCGTGTACGGCTTGAAGCCGTATGGGACCGACGAATCGATCGATGTACGCACTGCCCTGCGCTCGTACACGATATGGAACGCACGACAGCTCTTCCTCGAAGACAAAATCGGCTCACTCGAGATCGGCAAGTATGCGGACATCGCCGTCTGGAACGAGGACCTCGACACGATCCCCTCGAGCGAGATCAAGAACTTGAAATGCCAGCTGACCCTGCTCGGCGGGAAGATCGTCCACCGGGCTCCCGGTACGATCATTAAAGATTCCGCGGGCAGCTCGTAGTAGGTGATGGTTCCCCGGGCGGTGAAGTAGGCCAGCGAGTTTGAGAATGTCGGATAGGCACTTTCTCGCCACGTGTGGAAGCTGTCAAACGGGTTCACCGGACTGTAAGATAAGTGCTTGAGGAGGAAGGGCAAGGCGACATGCCCTTACCGCCGAAACTCGCTGGACCACTACACCCCCAAAGCTGAAATCAATAAGCCTTCGCGTCTTCAATTCCTGCGATCATCATTGAATAGAGGGAGCTCCTAAACCCGCCGATCTGCGAACCCATGGAACTCCCCAACGCCTGCGGGCTCTGTCGCTGAGAACCTTGCGCGCGGCGTTGTAACCGGGCGCTCCGGTGACGCCTCCGCCCGGGTGTGCTCCCGCACCACACAGGTACAGCCCCTCGACCGGCGTGCGGTATTGGGACCAGCCCGGAACCGGGCGCATGAAGAAAAGCTGCTCCAGGTTCAGGTCTCCGTGAAAGATATTCCCCTCGGTGAGACCATACGTTCGTTCCAGGTCGAGCGGGGTCAAAACCTGCCGGGTGAGAATCGCTCCCGGCACGTTGGGGGCGTATTCGGCAATCAATTGCACCACCCTGTCACCCAGATCCTCCCGGTGATCGTCCCAGGTTCCGTGCCGGAGCTTATATGGGACATACTGCACAAAGCAGGTCATGATGTGCTTTCCCTCCGGGGCCAGGGAGCGGTCGATGTTTGAGGCCACTACGAGGCTCAGACATAGCTCCTCAGGAATTTGACCCAGCATCGCAGCATTGTAGGAACGTTCCGCGAACTCGAGTGAAGGAACGAGCGCGAACTTCGAGCGCCTTCCCAGATCAGCATCGGACGGAATCCCATTGATTCTCGGCTCCTCGGCCAGCACCAGGTTCACCTTGGCGCAAGGTCCCGCCATCTTGATCCCGGCGATGGCGCTGCGAAACGCTTCCGGCAATTCCTTCGGCTCGACTAATTTCAAGAAGGTTCGCTTGGGATCGGCGTTGGACAGCACGAACCTGGATGCGATCTCGGTCCCGTCCTCAAGCACCACCCCACGGGCCCGTCCATCCCGAACGTCAATCCGAGCCACCGGCGAGGATGTCCAGATCTCCGCGCCGGCCTTGCGACCCGCAGCAGCCATTGCCTGCGTGATCGCTCCCATTCCGCCGATGACATGACCGGAGAAGCCCTGTCGCCCTTCATCTCCGCCGGATAGCAGGTGAAAGAGCAGCCCGGAAGCGCTTCCCGGGTGGTACGGCCCCCCGTGCTTCCCGTAGATGTTGTTTGCGAGGAACAGCGCCTTGACCTTCTCGGACTCATAGTTTCGATCCAGGAAATCCCCGAGGCTGCCGGTCATGAAGCTCACGAGCCGGCCGATCTCTTCGCCTGAGATCCCGAGAAACCGTTTTCCGACTCGCAGCAACTCCAGCAAGCCATCCAGTCCAGTGGCCATGATGTCGGGTGGCGGCTCGAGGAAGAATGGCTGCAGGTAGCGCGCAAGCTTCTTGAGCTGCTCATCGACGCGCACGAACGCCACGGCGTCTCGGGCGGAGAAGCGTTTCAGCTCCTCGATCGTTCGATCGCGATCCGGCCACGAGGCAATCAAATCACGATCTGGAAACGGAACCTGCACAGCTGGTTCGCACGGGATCATCCTCAGGCCGTGGGCCTTGAGGTCGAGTCCGCGGACGACCTCCGGGAGAAGCATGCTGGCGATGTAGGAGGTGGTCGAAGCCCGGCAGCCGGGAGCGATCTCCTCGGTGACGCAACTTCCGCCAACGATCTCGCGTCGCTCGAGGACCAGAGTGGAGAGGCCAGCCTGCGCCAGGAACGCGGCGGCAGTCAGCCCGTTATGTCCAGCCCCCACGACGATGGCGTCGTACTGTTTGCGCATGAAAGACGTGGTCCGCTCGGAGCTCTACAAATCCTCTATAAAATCCTGGTACTTCTTGAGGAGGTGGGCATCCGTCCCGAGGATATAGTGTTTCGACATGTCGGGAGAATACCTGCTTGCAGGTGGCTTCCTGCCAAGCGCCTCCGCCATGGCCCGGACGTGGTGGGGTCCGGCTCCACAGCACAAACCGATGTAGTCTACTCCTATGTCTCGCGCTTGCCTGGTAAACTCCGTGATTTCGTAGCGAGTGCATGTGAGTGGATCGAGCGCTGTCGGAAAGGGGTGGCCATGCGGCGTCTCAGGACCTCGAGGATCCGAAAGCGACTGGAATGTCAGCTCGACCTCCGTAGTGCGGTACGGTACGGGCAGCGCCGCTATGGGGCACTTCACTGCTTTGCGGATCTCCCTGAGAAGGGGCAAAATGGTGGCCGGGCCACGGACGCAATTCAAACCGACAATCTCCGCACCGGCGTCGCACAGGCGCTTGCATGCCTCAGCCGGTGGACAGCCCTCGCGCGTAACGCCCTTCTTATGAATGGCCAAGGTCACCACCGCCGCGGATCCAGACTTCTTGATGATCTCGAGGGCAAGCAAGGCTTCGCCTAGGTGCGCAAACGTCTCACCGATGATGTAGTCGACTCCGGCGTCCATTGCCCACTGTACCTGCTCTTCAAACATGCGCCGCACTGCTTTCTCGCTAGCGGCATCGTCAGGGAGGTAAACGTTCGTGTTGCAGATATTGCCGGCCACCAAAGCGTCACCTTCGTCGGTGTAGTGGTCCAGCGAGTTTGAGAATGTCGGATCGGTACTTTCTCGCTACGTGTGGAAGCGGCCAAACGGGTTCACCGGACTGTAAGATAAGTACTTGAGGAGGAAGGGCCAACGCAACCTGCGCTTGCTGCCAAAACTCGCTGGACCAGCACAGTGTCTTTAATAATGCGTTTCGGGCCCCCGGCACCATCATTAAAGTGGAAGCTGTACTAATGCGCCAGCGTGTGCTCAGGATCGAGATGCCACCACCACTGATCGGGTAGCGACATTTGCTTGGGCCAGACCTGGTTCAGGGTATCGCCGTCATACAGGGCACCACCTTTCATCACATACTGGATGTCCGCGCTGTTTCGTATGTCATCAAGTGGGTTACTATTCAGCACGACAAGATCGGCAAGTTTTCCCGCAGTCAGGGATCCGAGATCCTGATCCAGGCCAATCATCTGAGCGCCCATTAGTGTGGCGGAACGCAAAGCATTGTAGTTCGAACCGCCACTCGCCACCGA
>JAPUKU010000076.1 GCA_027295505.1 Acidobacteriota bacterium | reverse complement strand
CTGGCACTGGCGTCCATCTTCATTCTGTCCAGGTAAGGAACATCGTGCCCGACTGGATGCATTTTTCTCTTCTCGCCATCGTGCTCTGGGGCATCGTTGGCCTCCTGCAAAAATTGGGAACGAACCGGATCTCGGCCACGTCATTGCTGGTCTGGCTGACTGTGGGCTTCGTTGTCCTGCTTCCATTGTTCATGCATGACGCCAGTCTCCTGGACCTGAGCGCACGGGGAATCTTCGTGGGCATCCTGGGAGGAATACTCAACGGACTGGGATCCTGGTTCCTGTTCGCGTCGCTCGAGAAGGGAGCCAAAGCCTCTGTGGCGGTTCCGCTCACTGCGCTGTACCCGCTGGTGACCGTGGTATTGGCCACGGTCTTCCTGGCGGAAATGCTGACGGGGTTGCAATGGATAGGTGTTCTCCTCGCGCTGTTGAGTGGCGCCATGCTTTCGTATGAAGTGTCCGACACGCCTCCAGGGGAAGATAGCCGAGTCACCGCTGACGGATCGAAGGGACGACATCCATGAACGAACGTCGAGAGCCGCGTCGAAACCCAATCGGTATTGGAATCATCGGCGCTGGGAACGTTCTCTGGGCATATTTTCAAGTGCTGGATCGGCTCGTGCCTCGAGGCCAAGCCATCGAGGGCCCGATCTGTGCACGGCGGCGGGAAATTTGGCCCGACCTTCGTTCCCGGCGCCCGGCGATTCGCCTGGTAGCCGAGCCTCGCGAGGTCGTGGAATCCGACGTGGAAGTGGTGGTGATCATCACTCCACCGGAGAGCCATCCGGAGCTCACACGACTCGCTCTGGAAAAAGGCAAGCACGTGGTGGTGGAGAAGCCGCTGGCGGCCACTCGAGCTGAGGCAGAGGCGCTGGTCGAGCTGGCTGCGAGCCGAGGGCTGATCCTGCTGGCCGCTCCCTTCGTGCAGACCGCCCCTACGATTCGCGCTCTGTGGGGCCTGATCCATGACGGGGTTATCGGTCGCATTCATTCGGCCCGGGGACTTTACGGAAATGCCGGTTCGACCTGGGCCCATTGGTACCATGACGGTAAGGTCAGTCCTCTGGCGGAGCTGGGTATCTATAACCTCAAGACCCTGACTGCGCTGATCGGGCCGGTCACAGAGGTTCTCGCGTCTGACGCCGTGGCTGTCCGCCCCCGCCATATCGGAGGCATAGAGATCACCGATCCGGATCCCGACGTGTCACATGTGATCCTGCGCCATGACTCCGGGGCCCTCTCTTCCGTCGTGTCGAGCAGTGCGATCCAGCACTATCGCCGGCCGGCGCTCGAGCTGTATGGGACCGATGGAACGGCGAACCTTCTGGGTGATGATTGGGATCCGAGGGGGTTCGAGATCTGGCGGAACGAGGCAGGTTGCTGGGAGCACTACGAGCCCATCGAGGGGACCTGGCTGTGGGCAGACGGCCTGACCGAAATGGTCCTGGCATTGCGAGAGGGGCGCGCCCCACTCGCCGAGCTGACACAGGATCTTCATCTCCTGGAGATCATCGAGGCAGCAGAGCGCGCCACGAAAGAACGCAAGACAGTCGCGGTGGCCTCCCGCTTCCACCCGCTCGATCTCAAACCTGATGCATTGCAGGTCAGGCGCGATCACCATCATATCCACGACCACACCCGCCCTGCTGATGAACAGTAGACTGGGTATCCATACTAATCTGAGAATAACAAGAGGCGTGTTGCGGGGTCTCCTCTGATGGCAGATGCTCGGATCAGTGCAGTGGGCCTGGATGTAGGCGGCACAAAGATCGCCGGAGGTGTCGTTAATTTCCCTTCGGGCGAGGTGCTAGTTCGCCGTGTGATTCCGACCGTGGCCGAACGGGATGGTGAAAGGGTCTTGAAGGATTGTCTGGACTTTGCCGCCGACCTGATCCGGGAGGCCTCCAGCCTGGACGTCGAGGTCAAGGCTGTAGGTGTCGGCGTCCCGGAGCTCGTTGATTTGGAAGGAAACATTACCAGCGGCCACGCAGTTAAATGGCGCGGACTACCGGTCCAGGAGAGCCTCTCAAAACTGGCTCCAGCGGTTGTCGAGTCGGACGGAAGAGCGGCCGCTCTGGCCGAGTCGCTGCTGGGTGCGGGAAAACCTTTCCGACTTTTTGTCTACGTCACGGTGGGTACCGGGATCAGCCACTGCCTGGTGCAGGAGGATCGACCTTATGCGGGTGCGCGGGGCAATGCCCTCATCTTCGCCAGCAGCCCTTTTACGAACACCTGTACCGGGTGCGGCACGGTCTTGAAGCCGGTTCTGGAAGATTTTGCTGCCGGACCTGCTCTGGTTGCCCGATACAATCAACTCAGTCAAAGGAAAACCACGCGTGCCGAAGAGGTTATCTCTGCAGCAGATGCGGGTGATTCTGCGGCAGCCCAGGTGGTCAGATCAGCTGGCGAAGCGCTCGGTGTCAGCGTCGCGCTCCTGATCAACACATTGGATCCGCAAGCTGTAATCGTGGGTGGAGGGCTAGGCCTGGTTGACGGGCTTTACTGGAGAAGCTTTGTCGATTCCGCTCGCGATCACATATGGTCCGAGGATAGCCGGGACCTGCCCGTGCTAAGAGCAGCGCTGGGCACGGATGCCGGGCTCATCGGCGCCGCTGCTACGGCTGTACGGAAAATCCCCGAGAGCGGCAGCCCTGCTCGTGCTCCTGCCCAGCGTTGAAACCTGAACGGCCCTCAGCCCTCACCTCCGGAGGTCCAGGAGCCCAATGAGCGATGGGCGGTCGATTCCATTGAGCTTACGAGGCGAGGTCGTCGCCTGATGCCACGACACTATCGACAGCGGTTTCGGCTTTTTGTCTTCGTCGCCTTCCTCTTTTCGCTCAGCGGGGGGCCGTTCGGAATGGAGACGATGCTTCCGACGAGCGGCCCCGGCATGACACTGCTGCTGCTGGTGGTGATCGGCCCTCTGCTCTATGGTGTGCCGATGATCCTCACAGCAAGCGAGCTGGGGGCAGCGATCCCGGTTCAGGGTGGCTATTACCGCTGGGTACGGCGCTCGCTTGGCGATTTTCTGGGGTTCCAGGCGGGGTGGGGGCAGTGGCTCACCGGCTTGCTCGATATGGCGCTCTATCCGGTCGTCATTGTCTCATTCCTGGATCGGTTCGTATGGCAGGGAGTTCGAGAACATGTCGTGAGCTTCGGCCCCGTGTCTTTCCCCTGGCTGAGCTGGCTACTCTGCATGGCAGTCATTGTTCCATGCATGATCATCAACGTACGGGGCGTCAATTGGGTCGGGTTCACCGCCATCGGACTGGATCTCCTGATCGTGGGCCCGTACATCATCTTTGCAGTTCTCGCGTTTTTTCAATGGAAATACAATCCGTTTACACCATTCGTGCCCCCTGGAGAGAGCGTCATGAGCGCTCTCGGGTACGGCCTCCTGGTCGTGATGTGGAATTATTCAGGCTACGAAAATCCGAGTGTCGCATCGGAGGAAATCGACCAACCCAGCCGGACAATCCCCAGGGGATTGTTCACGTCTTTACCGCTGGAGATCGCCGGGTACACGATCCCGGTCGTAGCGGCACTCATGGTGCGCAATGATTGGAGCACCTGGTCGGAAGGCAGCTTTGTGGATATCGCCCGCGACATTGGAAGCATTTTCCCTGGCGGAAGCACGTTTCTCGCCCTTCTGATCACGGCTGCCACCATCGCAGGATGTCTGTCGATATTCAATTCCGGTCTGCTTCTGGGCACACGTCTCCCCTTTGCCATGGCCGAGGATCGATTTCTGCCAAAGGCTCTGTCTCGACTGCACCCACGTTACGACACCCCATGGATTGCGATTCTGTTTAACTGTTCGATCTACAGCATTCTGATATTCCTTCCGTTCCAGGAGCTACTCATCGTGAGCATCTGGCTGTATATTCCCGTCCAGCTTCTCATCTATGTCACGTTATGGGTCATGCGGTTGCGGGAACCTCATCTGAAGCGTCCGTTCAAGATCCCATGGGGATGGACGGGATTGCTCCTCGTGACTATTCCGCCGTCGGCGGTGGCTGTGTGCGCAATTCTTGTGAGCGTGTGGGAAGTGGTTGAGGCCGCGAACTTGCGCCTGCTGTTCATGGGCACGGCCCTGCTAGTCAGCGGTACCTTGGCCTACGGGGTCAGGGCCCTCTGGGAGCGTCACGCACGCGGTGCGACGACCTCTTGATGGCAGGGATTCAGGAGTCGGTCAGGACAACGAGCGGTACCTCATGCACGTTTGTCGACTGGCCGGTGCACCTCGATGTGATCCCAGCGCCGGGTGTGTGACGGCGGATTTCCTCACAGTCTGATCTACCCGCATGAATCCCCGGGTATAAACGTCCTCTCTGCCTGATTCTTCCTGATGGGGAAGCTTCCCCCGCCAGGACTTCTGTCCAATTTTCCGCTGCTTCCAGGCACTCTTGCTGTCCAGATGTGTGATAATGCCGCCACGACTACCCAGTGAAGCAAGCCCGTGGCGGCTGTCGAGGTGGCACGATTGCCTCCACCGATCCGCGCGATAGAGCCCAGGAGTAATGGGACTGTAAAGCGCAGAGGAGGAGAAAGATGCCTACACGAAGCATTGTCGAACGGCTCAAGGCAGGGGAGATGCTCCTACTGGATGGAGCCACCGGGTCTGAGTTGCAGGCACGTGGCGTCAGTATCAACAAGGGCGCTACCAGCGAGGAGCTCGGAGTCTGGTCAGCGACTGCCAACCTGGAGGCTCCCGATGTCGTGCGGCAGATCCACGAGGACTACCTGAAAATCGGGGCAGACATCATCATCAGCAACAACTTCTACACCAGCCGATCGATGATGACGATTATCGGTGAGGGAGACCGCTGGGAAGAGTACACCCTGCGGGGCGGAGAGCTGGCTGTGCAGGCACGGAACTCGGTCAACTCTGAAGCTTATGTTGCAGGCGGTTTTGCTCCACCCTACACGGGGAACCTTGGCAAGGAGTTCGAAGGTCAGTCGCGGGTTCTCGCCCAGGCAGGGGTGGACTTCTTGATAGCGGAATACATGGCAGGGGATACAGTGCTCGACACTCCCATCGCGGACTGTGTGACGGCGGTGGATACGTGTGCGTCCATGGGCTTGCCTGTATTCCTCGGAATCTGCGGCGTCACGCTAGACGGAACGCTGAGGGCCGGGGAATCGTTCAAGGACCTTGCAACGGCCCTCAAAGGGCATGATGTGGACGGGATTTTTCTCATGTGCAGCGATCCCCCCGCGATTTCAGCCTGCCTGCCAAAGCTTCGAAAGGTCTACGACGGACCCATCGGAGCCTACGCGCACGTTGGCTATGAGAAAAACCCCAAATTCGGCACAACGCCCGAAGAGCAGTACTACACGATTAATCCTGGAGAGAACACTCCCAAGCGCTACGCGGAGTATGCCGGCCAGTGGAAGGAAATGGGAGCGCAGATCATCGGCGGCTGCTGCGCGACGGGACCTGAGCATATCAAAGCGCTACGACCGATCGTGAAGGGCAAAGTTTAGGCGTTTTTGGAGGCTCTACTCGTGAGAGCCGCCTGATTCCAGATGTGCCAGACAAAGCCCCGTCCCTGCAACGCGGACTGAAACCGCTCGCCATGTTTGAGATGATGTACTTCCTCGCGTGCGGGGAGCCGGGCGGGCCGAGGAAGTGGTTTCCAGGGTCGGCCCCGGGCTTGTCATACTGGGCCTTCTGGTGACGGCGGGCGGTCTGGCCAGGGCGGACCTCAAGGTGAGGGTGCCAGTCAGGATTTTCCTTGAGATCCAGCGCCGGGTGGTGGTAGAAGGTTGATTAAGCTCTGATTCAGTGTGGATTTAGGACACGGCCCTGCGAACGAAGAGGCTGAGCAGGGAAAGCACATGCCTTCACAAATCATCGGTGGATGTTGTTCGACCGGTCCGGCGCATATCAAGGCGCTGCCATCGGTTCTAAAGGATTGAGGCCGGGTGGGCTTCCCTAAATTCATCCTCGTTAGACAGAAATTCGAAGCACCTTCTCTCCAGGACATACCTCGGGCGGTCGAATCGCAGATCGACGCACTGCGACTCGAAGGGAAAATCATCCCAGGCCAGACGGTTGCGGTTGCATGCGGCAGTCGCGGCATCGCCCACTACAGCCAGATTATCGGCGCCACCGTTCGTGCGCTCAAAAAAAAGAAGCTGGAGCCTTTCATCATCCCCGCAATGGGCAGTCATGGAGCGGCGACAGCGGAAGGCCAGAAAGAGGTTCTCGCCAAGAGCGGCGTTTCGGAGAGCGACATCGGCGCTCCCGTTCGCTCCTCACTCGACGTCAACCTGGTCGGGGAGACAGAGGATCACATTCCCGTCTGTATGGACAAATTCGCTTTCCAGGCCGATCATGTTGTTCTCATCAATCGTGTAAAGGGCCACACTGATTTTGGTTCCGATATTGGTAGTGGACTCTTGAAGATGATGGCTGTCGGCCTGGGCAAGCCCACGGGCGCTGCTACATGCCATCGGGCGATTCTCAGACATGGTTTCCCCCGCACGATTCAATTGATGGCTAGAAAAGTCATGGAAACCGGGAAGATTTTATTTGGCCTGGCAATTGTCGAGAACGCCTACGCGGAGACCGCTGAGGTTACCGCTTTGCTCACCGACGTGCTGGAGCAGGAGGAAAAGGCCCTGCTAAAGAAGGCGAGAAGGCTCGCTGCCCGGTTGCCATTCGACGAGATTGATGTCCTGGTGATCGACGAAATGGGAAAGAAGATCAGTGGAACCGGCTTCGACACCAATGTCGTTGGAAGAATCCATCAACCCTTGCTGACAGATGAACCGGAGCATCCGGCGGTGAAGCGCATCGTGGTGTGCAACCTGAGTGACGACAGCTACGGAAATGCTCTGGGAGTAGGACTGGCGGATTTCATCACCCGGCGCTTGGCGGACAAGATCAACGTGGAGGCTCTGTATGCCAACTGCATTGCCGCCCTACAACCCGAGCGAGGAAAAATCCCTCTGACGCTCATCAATGACCGTGAGGCCATTGAGGTGGCGATCCGCAGCGTGGGAATGATTTCACCGGAAAAACTGAAGGTGATGCGAATCCGAAACACGCTGCGTCTGGGTGAGGTGGCTGTCTCTGAGGGTTACGCAGACGAAATATCGAAGAGGAAAGACCTCACGATCGTCTCCGGAGCAAGGTCTCTGAGGTTTGACGCGCTCGGAAATCTACAGCCGTTTGATCAAAAGACGGATCCTACGATGCGTGCGGACAACGCTTCACCTTAACCCCAACCCCGACGATCCCACATCCAGCCCATCCGGGCGACCCAATTACTTTCCGTGGACAGGGGTGGGTTCGATAGTAGTGGCCGGATTGAGGCGGACTTTCCCGACCGGGCTTGTCTGGGGTGCCAGCCCGGAGAGCCCGGAGGGATGGATGACCTCAGAGCGGACAGCGCCCAGCCTGCTGAGGGCACCGCTTCGCCCGCTGGAGGAGGCAGTCGGGCGTTGTTCTGATTGAATAAGACCCTTTTTATCAGTAACTTATGTGGATTTGTGGCGGCTGCTTTGTGGGCTTGAGGCTTTCAATTGGGTTGACGACAGCGATCTACGGAGTACACGGAACGGCCGTGCTTGTCCAGAGCACCGACGGGAGTACGACGGACGAGCACTGACATGGGTTGAAGGCTCAGGCCCACACACACCTTACCTGGCCACTGGTTTATTCAGCTCCCCTGGTCTTTTAGCGACGCCGTGAGGCCCTTACCGCCAGTCTCCCTGATCGCCGTAAACTCCCGCTTTTCTAAAAGATCCACTGGCCGGAACGCTATAATTACCGTACTAGGTAATCGATAGAGGTGTGCCCAGCTCAAGGGTGGAGGAGTCCCGTGGTTAGGCGTGGCTTATGGCTGATCCTCGTACTGACGAGCCTCGGCCTGAGCATTTCTACAGCCCATGCGGAGGACGTGAGAGGCCGATGGTCATTCGGGCTCGGGGTAGGGTTCCTCTCCACGCTGGACGACATCCGCAACAACGCCGCCATACTGGAGCTTCGCGACCCACGGCTCGGCTCCGAGGGCGAGACCCCTGGCGACATT
>JAPUKU010000075.1 GCA_027295505.1 Acidobacteriota bacterium | reverse complement strand
AAGAGCGTGTCCACTACGAAAAGTATGGTTGATGGGGCGAGTGGGGCCGTGCCCCAGGCAGCGCATGCGGCAGGCGGCACCGGCCGGCTGAAGGCGGTGGCGCGGGTCCTGCGCCTGACCCTGGTGCTGAACGCCCTCGTGGCAGTCGCCAAGCTCGTGGTAGGGTTCGGCGCCGGTTCACTGGCCCTGGTGGCGGACGGGCTCCACTCAGTCTCCGACTCTTCCTCCAACATACTCGGCCTGATCGCGTTGCGCGTGGCATCACAGCCGCCGGACGCGGATCACCCGTATGGACACGAAAAGTTTGAGACGTTCGGAGCGGCCGCAGTGGCGGTGCTGCTGTTTCTCGGGTGCTGGGAGATCGGCAAGCAGGCGGTGGCGCGCGTTTTCTCTCCCTCGGAAGTGCACATTGGCTCGATCGGATTCTGGGTGGTTGGCGTGACGATGTTGATCAACCTGTTCACGGCAATCTATGAGCGCAGGAAAGGACGCATTCTGCACAGCGAGCTCCTGATTGCCGACTCGATGCACACCCATATGGATGTGTGGATCTCGGCCAGCGTGCTCGTGTCACTCGCCCTGGGGCGCCTTGGATACCCGGCCCTCGACGTCGTGCTGGCACTGGGGATTTCGGGGGTTCTGGCGTTTGCATCATTCCGGATTCTCTGGCAGAACGTGACCATTCTGGCGGATACCTCCATTCTGGATCCCCGAAAAGTGATCGAGGTCGTGCGCAGGGTGCCCGCCGTCACGGGTTGCCACAAGATCCGCACCCGGGGGCGGCCGCACCACATCTTCATGGATCTGCATATCCAGGTTGAGCGCGACACCGATACCACGCAGTCGCACTTCATCGTTCACGACCTTCAGGATCGGCTGCGCACTGCTTTTCCCGGGCTGGCCGATATTGTCATCCATACTGAACCCAGCGACGTTGGCTCGGGTTTCAGCGGAGACTCGATCTGATGAAAAATTTATTTCTCTGGCTGCATGCCGCATCATTCATCACCTGGTTTGGGGGCCTGTTTTTCTACGTTGTGGTGGCGTCGCCGGTCGTGCGCAAGGCACCTGGCCTCGACGGTATGCGATTTCTCAACGAGGTGGATCGGCGCTTCCGCCATGTCCTCTGGGGATCGGTGGAGATCGTCGTGGTGACGGGGGTCATGCTCCTGGTTCTCACCATGCTCGAGAGAGGAACCATGATGAAGATCTCCGGCGCCTTCACGCGGGTTCTCGTGGGAAAGCTGCTCCTGACGTTTTTGATGTTCGGTCTGCAGCTCTATAACCAGATCCGCATCCAGCCTGATAAGACTGCCCTGGCAGAAAGGCAGACGGATCCGGAACGGTTCGCTTCGCTGCAGGTCAGAACCGTGCAGATCTACACCATGGAACTGATACTGGCGGTGGGCCTGGTCATGCTGGGCCTCCAGATGGGGGCACTCTTCTGAGCGACCCATGACTCCCTCTCCTCAATAGGCTTGAATTGGCCGGACTGGGCCGATATCCTTGAGGTTTCAATCTTCCAGTTCGGGATGCCGGTCCGTCGGGTTGCCTCTTCTGCGGCAACGCGGCAAGTCGAACTACGGTCAGTGAGGGGACGTTCGTGAAAAAAATGCGAGCCATACTGAAGCGGGCAGCGGAGCCGGGGCTGGTGCTGGAAGAAGTGCCTCGGCCCGAGATCACCGCCGATGAGGTACTGGTGCGGGTGCGGATGGCTGGAATCTGTGGCACCGACGTGCACATTCACCACTGGAATGACTGGGCACAGGGGCGCATCAAGACACCCCGCATCCTGGGGCACGAGTTCGTGGGCGAGGTGGTGGAGATTGGAAAGCGGGTGAGCGGCGTCACGGCCGGATCGCTGGTGACGGCGGAGGGGCATTTCAGCTGCGGGAACTGCACGCTGTGCCGCACCGGCAACGCACACGTCTGCCCTCAGACGCAGATCCTCGGGGTAGATACGGATGGAGCTTTCGCCGAATATGTGCGTGTTCCGGCTACGAATCTATGGCCTATTCCTGAGGGTATTCCGCTCGAGTGGGCGGCCATCCACGATCCCCTGGGCAACGCTTTTCACGTGGTGCTCACGGCAGACGTCGGCGGCAAGACCGTTCTGGTGACGGGCTGCGGCCCTATCGGACTTTTTGCTATCGGAGTAGCTCGTGCTGCGGGCGCCTCACGGGTATTTGCTACCGAGGTCGATCCGCAACGCAGCAAGATGGCTCTTGGAGAAGGCGCAGATCGGGTGATCGATCCCCGAACCGAGGATGTCAGAAAAATCATTCAGGATGAGACCCGGGGAGAAGGAGTGCATGTGGTCCTGGAGATGTCCGGGAACCCGGAGGCACTCCGGCAGGGTCTGCGCGTGGTACGCAACGGTGGCCGCGTGCAGTGGCTCGGCCTACCGGAGAACTCGGTGTCGCTCGATCTGACCCGGGATGTGATCTTCAAGGGGCTCACCATCTACGGCGTCACCGGCCGCCTGATGTACGACACCTGGTACGCCATGCGCAACTTTCTGCTGGGCAGGCGTTACGATCCCTCCGGGGTGATTACCAACCGTGTGCCGATGGAACGCTTCGAAGAAGGATTCACGACCGCTGCCGCCGGGCAGTCGGGCAAGGTCATCATCGACGTGTCGGGGAGCAACACATGAACCAGAACTTTGAAAAAAAACTGCAGGCCGATCTCGATGCCTTCCGCCGCGACGGTGTCTATAAGGTCTTCAATCACCTCGATTCACCGCAGGCCGCCCGCGTGAAGATGGAAGGGCGGGGCGAGGTGATCATCCTCTCATCGAACAATTACCTTGGCCTGTGCGATGAACCCTCCGTGGTGGACGCCGGCAAACAGGCCCTGGACAGGTTTGGCGCGGGAACCGCCTCCGTGCGTTTCATCTGTGGAACTTTCAGCATCCACCGTGATCTCGAGAAGAAGCTGGCCGCCTTCGTGGAGACAGAGGCCGCCCTCTCCTACGTATCGTGCTGGAACGCCAACACGGGCCTCATGCCCACCCTGCTCGGCGAGGAAGACATGCTGATCAGCGACGAGCTCAACCATGCCAGCATCATCGACGGGGCCCGCCTGACGAAGACGAATCGCAAAGTGTACCGTCACTCCGATATGAAGCACCTGGAGGAGATCCTAAAGGACGCCAGCGACTCACGGCGCTGCATGATCATCACGGATGGCGTCTTCAGCATGGAAGGGGATATTGCCAGGCTGGCGGACATCGTGGATCTCGCGAGAAAACACGATGCGATCGTGGTCGTGGACGACTCTCACGCCACCGGGGTCATGGGCAAGACGGGCCGTGGCACGCCGGAGCACTGCGGAGTGCTGGGTGAAGTGGACGTCATCACCAGCACGCTCGGCAAAGCTCTGGGGGGAGCGGCCGGCGGCTTCACGGCATCGAGCGAGGCCCTGTGCGACTACCTCATGCAGCGCTCGCGCCCCCAGCTTTTCTCGAACGCCCTGCCGCCGACGGTGACGGCCTCCTCGCTGGCGGCGCTCGAGTACCTGGACACGCATCCGGAGCGGGTGACACGCCTGCACGAGAACGCGCGTTACTTCCGCCGGCAGCTGATCGAATCGGGCTTCAAACCGGTCGATGGCGAAACACCCATCAGTCCGGTCATCCTTGGCGAAACCGCTCTAGCCATAAAGTTCAGCCACATGCTGCTGGAGGCTGGCGTCTTCGTGACCGGCTTTGGCTATCCGGTCGTTCCGCAGGGTCAGGCACGGGTGCGCTGCCAGGTCTCCGCCGCCCACGAACGGGACGATCTCGATCAGGCAATTGAAGCCTTCAAGAAGGTCGGAAGGAAGCTCAACCTCCTCTCCTAGCCGTCAGGCCAGGGGGCCCCCCGGGCCTCCCAGTCTGGAGCGGCCGGGATGACCCTCCACAGGCGAGCCCTTGGTGGCAGCGCCTTACAACTGTCGTTACACCTTAGGGTGGGGATCCGGGGTGAATTAGGCTCTTAATTATGACTTAATAAAGAAGTTATAGGATTTCTGCCGGGTATGAGCACCGCGCTTGACAAGGCGTGGGCGCGTGAGTATCCTTTGCTATATAGGACCAATCTGGTACTCTTTAAGAGACGAGGGCGCCTATGTTCAGGATGACCAGGCAGAGTGACTATGGGATCGTGCTGATGACACGGATGTCGCAGCAGGCTCCCGAGACCGTCTACACCGCCCGGGACCTGGCCGCCGAGACAAAGCTGCCGCTGCCGATGGTCAGCAAGATCCTGAAGACGCTGGCTCACACGGAACTGCTGGTTTCTCACCGCGGCATCAAGGGTGGATACCGCCTCGGGCGGGCGCCCGGATCGATCAGCGTGGCCGAGATCATCAGTGTCCTCGAGGGGCCCATTGCCATCACCGAGTGCTCGGTGAGTGGTGACGGCAACTGCAAGCTGGAGCCGGTGTGCCCGATCCGGGAGAACTGGCAGCGCATCAACCGGGCAGTGCTTCACGCCCTGGAGGGGATCACGCTGGTGGAGATGGCGGGTCCCCTGCCGGTCTCTCTGCTGGGCCTGAACGACCAGAGCGAGCCTCACGGAGCGGGCTGCGCCGGATAAAGCCGCGGCACGCGTCACGAACCGAAGAAGATATTTTATAACGCATAGCGAGGAGAGTGTATGCCGACCGAGAGGAAAGTGATAGAGGAGCTCGCAAGCAAGGAATACAAGTACTGTTTCGTCACCGAGATCGAGACCGAGAGCATTCCTCCGGGGTTAAACGAGGACACCATCCGTCTGATCTCCAGCAAAAAGAACGAGCCCGAGTTCATGCTGGAGTGGAGGTTGAAGGCCTACCGCCACTGGCTGACGATGAAGGAGCCGTCGTGGCAGAACGTCAAGTACACGCCGATCGACTACCAGGACATCGTCTATTACTCGGCCCCCAAGTCGGCGGGGGACGGACCGAAAAGCCTGGACGAGGTGGATCCGGAGCTGCTGCGCACCTACGAGAAGCTGGGCATCCCCCTCAAGGAGCAGGAGATGCTGGCGGGCGTTGCCGTCGACGCGGTCTTCGACAGCGTGTCGGTGGGAACCACCTTCAGTGAGAAGCTCGGAGAGCTGGGGATTATCTTCGGCTCGTTCTCGGAGGCAGTGCAGGAGCACCCGGAACTGGTGCGCAAGTGGCTGGGAACGGTGGTGCCCTCCACGGACAACTTCTTCGCCGCTCTGAACTCGGCTGTCTTCAGTGACGGTTCCTTCTGCTACATCCCGAAAGGCGTACGCTGCCCGATGGAGCTGTCGACATACTTCCGGATCAATGCAGCGAACACCGGGCAGTTCGAGCGCACTCTGATCATCGCGGACGAGGGCAGCTATGTGAGCTACCTCGAGGGCTGCACCGCACCGATGCGTGACACCAACCAGTTGCATGCGGCCGTAGTCGAGCTCGTGGCGCTGGACAATGCCCAGATCAAGTACTCGACGGTGCAGAACTGGTATCCGGGTGACAAGGAAGGAAAGGGCGGTATTTACAACTTCGTTACCAAGCGCGGCAAGTGCGCCGGCGTTAACTCGAAGATTTCCTGGACGCAGGTCGAAACGGGATCGGCCATAACGTGGAAGTATCCGAGCTGTATCCTGCTGGGCGATAACTCAATCGGGGAATTTTACTCGGTGGCCTTGACCAACAATTACCAGCAGGCGGACACCGGCACCAAGATGATCCACATCGGCAAGAACACGCGGAGCACTATCGTCAGCAAGGGGATCTCCGCAGGCCACGGCCAGAACACTTACCGGGGCATGGTGAAGATCCAGAAAGGTGCCGATGGCGCGCGCAACTACTCTCAATGCGATTCGCTGCTCATCGGCGACAAGTGCGGAGCTCACACGTTCCCCTACATCGAAGTGAAAAACCCCACGGCCAAGATGGAGCATGAGGCTTCCACCTCGAAGATCGGCGAGGATCAGGTTTTTTATCTAAACCAGCGAGGCATAGGGACCGAGGATGCGGTCTCGATGATCGTCAACGGTTTCTGCAAGCAAATCTTCCGCGAGCTGCCCATGGAGTTTGCCGTGGAGGCTCAGAAGCTGTTGAGCATCAGCCTCGAGGGCAGTGTCGGATAAACCACCTGAAGATCACCAAGCACGAATTTAACCAGCGGAGAAAATTGAAGAATGCTTGAGATCAAGAACCTGCGTGTACGGATAGCCGGCAAGGAAATCCTGCGCGGCATCAATCTGAAGGTCAAAGCGGGGGAACTTCACGCCATCATGGGGCCGAACGGCTCCGGGAAGAGCACGCTAGCGCTGATCCTCGCCGGGCACGACAGCTACGAGATCACAGCAGGCGAGGTCCACTACCAGGGCAAGAACCTCCTGGAGATGGCTCCGGAGGAGCGTGCCTGCGAAGGACTGTTCATGGCCTTCCAGTACCCCATTGAGATCCCGGGAGTCACCAACCTGTACATGCTCAAGGCCGGCCTGAATGCGGCGCGCAAGCACCGTGGGCAGGAAGAGCTGGACGCGATGGACTTCCTCAAGCTGGTCAAGGAGAGGGCAAAGCTCGTGGAGATCGACGAGAGCTTCCTCAATCGCTCGGTCAACGAGGGTTTCTCCGGAGGGGAGAAGAAGCGCAACGAGATCTTCCAGATGGCGGTGCTCGAGCCAAAGCTTGCCGTGCTCGATGAGACCGATTCGGGTCTGGACATCGATGCCCTGAAGATCGTCGCCAAAGGAGTCAACGCCCTGCGTAACAAGGATCGAGCGATTATCATAATCACGCACTACCAGCGCCTGCTCAACTACATTGTCCCGGATTACGTGCACGTTCTTGTGGACGGACGCATCGTGCGCTCTGGCGACAAGGACCTGGCCGTCGAGCTCGAGGCGAAGGGCTATAACTGGATTGAATCGGGCGCGGCGGCCGCGTCGGGCTCCTGAGCCGGCGCTCCACATACGTCAGGCTGAACGGTGATGAAGACAATGGATTCGAAGACACACTATTTGCAGCAATTCAAAGACGTTGAGGCCCGCACCAGGGGAGCTGAAGGCTCGTGGCTCTCGAAGCTGCGGCGCCGGGCAATCGAGGACTTCTCGGAAGCGGGTTTTCCAACCACTCGCCTGGAAGCATGGAAGTACACGAACGTTGAGCCGATCGTGGCGAGTAGGTTCAAGCCGGCTGCGGAAACGGCCAATGGCCTGTCGCCGGAGCGGTTGAGCGCTTTTACTCTGGGAACAGGGAGCGGCTCTCTGCTGACTTTCGTCAACGGCCGCTTCTCGAAGAAGCTGTCGCGGTTGGGGCCGTTGCCCGCAGGCGTACGCGTTGAAAGCTTGGCGGCAGCCCTGGGTAATGGGAGCCTGGATCTCGAGCCCCATCTGGGCCGCCATGTGGAGACGAGCGGGCATCCGTTCGCGGCTCTCAACACAGCGTTTATGGACGACGGCGCTCTGGTGTTCATCCCCGCCGGGGTGGATCTGCAGGAGCCGATCCAGATTGTGTTCGCTACCACGCAGGCGGAGCCGGCAGTGACGTATCCCAGGGTGCTGATCGTGGGTGAGAAGAACAGCCGCGCCTCGATTGTCGAGAGCTATGTCGGTCTTGGCGACCAGGCCTATTTCACCAACGCGGTCACGGAGATCGTGGTGCAGGACAACGCGACCCTTGAGCACTGCAGAATGCTCGAGGAAGGCAGCAGGTCCTACCACATCTCGACGGTTCAGTCCCACCTGAGCCGAGACAGTAATCTCGTCTCGCACAACTATGCGTTCGGGGGCTCACTGATTCGTAACCATGTCAACTCGGTCCTCGATGCCGAGGGTGCGGAGAGCACGCTCTTCGGTCTATACGTGATTGCGGATCGCCAGCACGTGGACAATCACACACGCATTGACCATGCAAAGCCGCACTGCTCCAGCCGGGAGATCTATACGGGAATTCTCGATGATCAGTCCAGGGGGATCTTCAACGGACGTGTGATCGTGCGGCCGGACGCTCAGAAAACGGACGCTAAGCAGACCAACCGGAACCTCCTTCTCTCCAAGGAGGCGCTGGCCGACACGAATCCTGAGCTCGAAATTTATGCCGACGACGTCAAGTGCACCCACGGCGCCACCATAGGCCAGCTTGATGAGGAGGCGCTGTTTTACCTGCGTGCTCGTGGCATCAGCCAGAAGGCAGCACGCGACATCTTGACCTATGCCTTTGCGGGAGAACTGGTGGATGAAGTAAAAACCGAGCCAGCGCGCAAGTACGTGGAAAAATTGCTGCGCGCGCGCCTGCCGGGAGCCTCGGAAACCACGGTGCTTCTATGACGACGGGTAGGCAAAATCTCGCGCGGAGATCGGGTTCGGACGTGAAAACCGTCTATGATGTGCAAGAGATCCGTGCGGACTTTCCCATCCTGCATCAGACCGTACGGGGTAAGCCCCTCATCTACCTGGACAACGCGGCCACGAGCCAGAAACCAAAGGCAGTTCTCGAGGCCGTCAATCACTTTTACACTCACGACAACTCCAACGTGCATCGCGGCGTGCACGTGCTGAGTGAACGGGCCACACGGGCTTTTGAGCAGGCGCGCCTCAGGGCTCGCCAGTTCATCAACGCCCCCGAGGCCAGAGAGATCATCTTCGTGCGGGGCTCGACGGAAGGTGTCAACTTGGTGGCGCAGACCTATGGTCGCCAGAACGTCGGTCCCGGGGACGAGATCCTGATCTCGACCCTGGAACACCACTCGAACATCGTGCCCTGGCAGATGCTCTGCGAAGAGAAACAGGCCAGGCTGCGGGTGATTCCCATCAATGATGAAGGAGAGATTCTCCTTGATGAGTACGAGAAGCTCCTGAGCGAAAAGACGAAACTGGTGGCGATGATCCATGTTTCGAACTCGCTGGGTACCATCAACCCGGTTCGCCGTGTCGTCGAGCTGGCTCACCTGAGAGGTGTGCCGGTCCTGCTGGATGGCGCCCAGGCCGCTCCGCACCTGAAGATCGATGTACAGGAGCTAGGCTGTGATTTTTATACGATCTCCGGGCACAAGATGTTCGGCCCCACCGGTATCGGCGTGCTTTACGGCAGAACGGAGCTGCTCGACGCCATGCCTCCCTACCAGGGAGGCGGCGAGATGATCCGCTCGGTAAGCTTCGAGAAGACCACGTACAACCAGCTGCCGCACAAGTTTGAAGCCGGCACCCCGAATATCTCCGGCGCCGTCGGCCTGGGGGCGGCCATGAACTACATTTCATCGATAGGGTATGAGGCGATCGCCGCGCACGAACATGACCTGCTGGAATACGCCACCGCGCAGCTCACCTCTATCCCCAAGGTGCGCCTGGTCGGCACGGCGCGCCAGAAGGCCTCCGTGATCTCGTTCACCATAGAGGGGGTTCACGCGCACGATGTGGGCACCATCCTCGATCAAGATGGTATTGCGGTGCGCGCGGGGCATCACTGCACCCAGCCGCTGATGGAGCGCCTGGGGCTCGATGCGACGGCGCGGGCTTCGTTCGCCTTCTACAACACCAGGGAAGAGGTCGATGCCCTGGTGGAAGGCGTGCACAGGGTAATCGAAGTATTCGACTGATGAGTGATCTCCGAGATCTGTACCAGGAGATGATCCTGGATCATTGCAAGCGGCCCCGGAACTTCCACAAGCTCGAGGAAGCGAGCACCTGTGCCGAGGGCCACAACCCCCTGTGCGGTGACCGCTTCACGGTCTACCTGAACATCAAGGATGGCGTCGTGGAAGATGCCAGCTTTCAGGGTGGTGGATGTGCCATCTCTACGGCCTCGGCCTCGATGATGACCGAGAGCCTCAAAGGGAAGACCATCACCGAGGTTCAGGATCTCTTCCAAAAGTTCCACAAACTGTTGACGAGTGAATCCGATTCGCAGGAAGGAGCACCCGACCTTGGCAAGCTGTTGGTCTTCTCCGGAGTGCGTGAGTTTCCCGTACGCGTCAAGTGTGCGACCCTGGCGTGGCACACGCTTCGCGCGGCCCTCGAGGAAGGATTGAAGACCGTAACAACCGAATAATCTATCACTTTAGGAGTTTTCCACATGCCTCCCGTAACCGAAGAAGATGTCTTACAGGCCCTGCGTGTAGTACGCGATCCCGATCTGGGCAAGGACGTCGTCACCCTCGGCTTCATTAAGAACGTGCGAATCTGCGAGGGCAGCGTGGCGCTGGACCTCGAGCTAACCACACCCGCCTGTCCGGTCAAGGACCGCCTGCATTCGGAGGCCGTTCAGGCCCTGAAGAACATTCCGGGGGTGAAGGAGGCTTCGGTCACTATGACCGCCCAGGTGCGCCGATCCCAGGGCTCGCCGACCGAGGGAGGGCTCAGGGATGTAAAGAACATCGTTGCGGTGGCCAGCGGCAAGGGAGGCGTGGGCAAATCAACGGTGGCGGTCAACCTGGCGATTGCGCTGTCGAAGGCGGGTGCCAGGGTAGGGCTCATGGATGCGGACGTGTATGGTCCGTCGGTTCACGTTATGCTCGCGGGGATAGGCCAGCCGAAAACGGTTGACGGGAAGCTCATTCCGCTCGAGCGCTACGGCGTGAAATTCATGTCCATGGGGCTGCTCACCGAAGATCGCTCGCCGGTGATCTGGCGCGGCCCCATGGCATCGAAGCTCGTAACGCAGTTCCTCAAGGATGTCGAATGGGGGGATCTCGACTATCTGTTTATTGATTTGCCTCCGGGAACGGGAGATGTGCAGCTCACGATTACTCAGGCGGCTCCCCTCACGGGAGCTGTTCTGGTGACCACGCCCCAGGAGGTTGCGGTTGGCATTACGATCCGCGGCCTGAAGATGTTCCAGCAGGTGCACGTCCCGGTTCTGGGAATCGTGGAAAACATGAGCTACTTCTTCTGCCCCAAGTGTGAGGAGCGCACGGAGGTGTTCCGTCACGGCGGCGGTGAGCGTGCGGCTCGTGATCTGGGGCTTCGTTTCCTCGGAGCGATTCCTCTCGACCCCAAACTCGTGGTGGCCGGGGATCTCGGGCGCCCGGTTGTCGGGATGGAGGGGGGCGAGAGCCTACCCTCGGCCGAAGCCTTCTATCGGATTTCGCGCGAGGTGGCTGCACAGGTCAGCATTCTCAACGAGCAGGCGGCAGCCGTAAAGATTGCCCCTGCGGAGGTTGCTGCCGAGGACGGGAACGTCGTGGTCAAGTGGCAGGACGGACAGGAATCACGCTACCCATTCTATGACCTGCGCTGCCTCTGCCCGTGCGCCCTCTGCGTTGACGAATGGACCGGCGAGCGGAGACTGGAAAAGGGCAGAGTGCCCTCCGACGTCAAGGCAAACGAGATCCGCCCGGTCGGACGCTACGCACTGCAGGTCTCCTGGTCAGACGGGCATTCCAGCGGCATCTACACCTATGACCGGCTCCGGGAAATATCAGAGAAGGGGATTGCCAGCGTGATGGAGAAGGCATCGTTTCCGGGCGTCGCGCCCCCTCAACCTCCCTCACCTGCCAGCGAGCCCGCGGAGTCCTCCTCGGTAAACACCCCCAACACTCCGGTTGCGCAGCAGCAGAACGCTGCCGGACCCGAAGAAGAACTGCGCAAGCAGGTGATTGAGGCTATATGCACGATTTTCGATCCCGAGATCCCCGTCAACATCTATGAACTCGGTCTCATCTATGACGTCAACATCAACTCTCTGGGTGAGGCGGCGGTCCGCATGACCCTCACTTCGGCAGGCTGCCCCGCCGCCGAGTTCATTCCGACCGAGGTGGAGCGAAAGGTCAAGGGCGTTCCCGGCATTGTGGCCGCCAAGGTGGAGGTTGTATGGGATCCACCCTGGGGTGCCAGCATGATGTCGGAGGCGGCAAAGCTACAGCTCAACCTTTCCTGAAGTGCCCCGGGTCCCCGTAAGGGCAGTTCCACCTCGATCTGCCTTCGCATAAAATTACCGCATTCCGTTGATGGGCGGCCCGGGCATGAACGCCAGTCGCGAGATCTGGCGCGAGTTGACGGCCGCTGAGCTCTGCGACAAGGGGAGGACAAAAAAACTGAAGAGCATAAGTCCTGTGTTTTCTGTAATTGTGTCCAGTTCCTGGACAGAGGGTACTTGGCGTGAGGCGTCCAGGGACCTATCTTTAAGAGAGTGAAGCCATGTTGACGGCGTCCATTGATACCCCTGCGCTCAGAAAGAAGCGCCACATGAGAATCTCCTTTGGTCTGGAGCAGCCCGAAAATCAGGGCCTCACGCTTGACCTTTCGGAGACAGGCGCGTTCATCCGCACACGACACATATTCAACCCCGGGCTCAAACTGCGCGTGCTCATGGAGACCCCCATGGGGAACATGGCACTCGAGGGCCGGGTCGTCTGGGTTTGCGACGAGCACAATCCTCCCCGCAGCCCGCACGAACCGGGGATCGGAGTGCAGTGGATTGCCACGGACGATCAGTACATGGATATCTTCAACATGATCTGACCCGCTGCCTGACGCCCGCCTCTCTTCTCCCCGGACTTTCATTCGCTCCTCCACTACAATAGAGATCATCTGTGAGCGTCAAGGAGCCCATGCCTCCCCAATCCTCCCGGTCAGATAGAGCACAAGGGGCGCAGCGGATCGTCACGCTGCTCGCGAGCGGCACTGAAATAGTCTGTCTTCTTGGCCTGCGTGACCGGCTCGTGGGGATCTCGCATGAGTGCGACTACCCGCCGGATGTTCGAGGCCTTCCGGTTCTGACGGAAGCGAGGGTGGATGGAACAGAATCCCCAGCGGAGATCGACCGTCGTGTGCGGCAGCACGTTTCCTCCGGATTGAGCCTGTACGCAATCGACAATGACCGCATGAGGCAACTGCAGCCGGACCTGATCATCACCCAGGATCAATGCCGCGTCTGCGCGGTCTCGCTCGAACAGGTGGAGGCGGAAGTGCGAGGCTGGCTGGGCTCCGATGTGCGTATCGTTTCGCTGAACCCGGTGCGTCTGCGTGAGACCCTGGACGACATTGACCGGGTGGCCCTGGCCGCCGGTGTGTCCGAAAAGGGAGGTGAAGTCCGTGCATCGCTCGAAGCGCGGCTCGATCGTCTCGTTGAGAAGACAGTACCCGGGCGGGTGAAAAAGCCGAAAGTTGCATGTCTCGAATGGACCGATCCGCCATTCCTGTCGGGAAACTGGATGCCGGAATTGGTCGACATTTCGGGCGGAAGGTCTGTGGGTCCGGCCCCGGGAGAGCACTCTCCGCAGGTTTCCTGGAAAGATGTTGCCGATGCCGAGCCTGATGTGCTGTTGATTCTGCCCTGCGGATTCAGTCTTCAGCGCATCCTGGGTGAGGCTCCGGCTGTGTTGAAGCGCCGGGAGGTTCGCGGCATCCCCGCCGCCCGGACTGGCCAGATCTGGGCGCTGGACGGTAACGCCTACTTCAATCGCTCAGGTCCGCGGCTGGTCGATTCGGCTGAGATCCTGGGCTCCGTCCTGCATCCAGAGCTCTTCGGGCCACCGCCGTCCGCAGCGGCCTGCCGGCTGCGGATCTAGCGCGTTTCCTCCGGGATGCGGATTGACGAAATATCGACCTCCCCTCCGACAGATTGAAGGTAGGCGACGAGGTCGCGCACGTCGTCCGTCTCGAGAGACTGCGGCGGGAGATGCGCCGGAGGCATCTCGTTGCGGTATCCTTCTACGAGATAGACCCCGGGGCTGATCAAAGACTCGACCAGATAGTCGGTGGCGCTGACGGGTGTCCCGAGTTGCTGTTCCCGCTCCCGTGCCCGGGAACCGGCACGGAACCCAATGGCAGCTCCGAGACGGCCGCCATCGAGGCCGGGGCCGCGTGCGGAGTAACCCCGGCCGTCGATCCTGTGGCAGGTATGGCAGCGGCCGCGGGTCCAGAAGAGCCACTTCCCCCGTGTGACCGCCCGGGTGGCCGGGTCAGCGCTCTTGGTGAGCATATCCATACTCGGCCGCGACTCCCGCCGCTGAACTATCCAGTGGCCGGCCCAGGCGAACAGGGCCATGAAACCCAGGGCGAGGATGGGAACCAGCCAGGTCTTCCGGCCAGGATTGTCGACGTTCTTTTCCAGGTGCATTGAGCGGGGGAAGAAAGTCAGATTCCCTCGAGGGTCAACATCCGGCGTGCCACCTCGAAGTAGATCCACAAACCAAAAACATCCACCAGAGTACTGATGGTGGGAGCGGCGACAAGCGCCGGGTCGAGCCCCAGGGCGCGTAGAAGAAGCGGCAGCAGGGCACCAATCACGTTTGCCGCTACCAGGGTGATTGCCAGCGATACGGCGACCGTGAGGCCAAGACCCACATCACTTTCCAGAAGGTAAGCGCGTCCGAAAGCCACGATGCTGAGCAGAACGCCAAGCGTGATGCCCAGCATGCACTCACGGAAAAGAAGACGACCGAAGTCGCGCAGGTGGATCTCTCCTGTAGCCAGGCCTCGAATGATCAGCGTCGCGGACTGGGTGCCGGCGTTGCCTCCGGTGGCGATCAGCATCGGGATGAAGAATGAGAGGGCAACCATGGCCTGTAGTGCGGCAGAGTAGTGGTGCAGCAGCTGTCCAGAGGCACTCTCCAGCACCAGCAGGAGAAAAAGCCAGAAGATGCGCTTGCGGGCCATGGTGATGAAGCCGGTGTCGAAGTACGATTCGTCAGTCGGCACCACGGCCGCCAGGCGCTGAAAGTCCTCGGTAACCTCTTCTTCCACGACATCCATCAGATCGTCGAAGGTGACGATCCCCACCAGTCTCTGCTGGCTGTCTACGACGGGCAGGGCGATCAGGTCGTAATGCTTTACGATGCGCGCGGCTTCCTCCTGATCCGTGATGGTGGATACGAACAGCACGTTCGTGTTCATCAGCTCGGATATGAGGACAGCCGGATCGGCGGTCACAAGCTTGCGTAGAGAGACTACTCCCAGGAGCTGCTGCGGGTGGTCCGTCACGTAGCAGGTGTAAACGGTTTCCTTCTTGAGGCCAACCTGCCGGATTCGCGAAAGGGACTGTTCCACCGTCATGTCGGAGTCCAGATCGACAAAATCAGGCGTCATCATGCGGCCGACCGAGTCTTCCGGGTAACCGAGGGAGCGCACCGCCCGGTCATGCTGTTCGGGTGTCAGCAGAGTGAGAAGCTTGCGCACCGCGGCGGGTGGAGACTCCTCGAGAAGCTCCACGCGCTCATCGTCCGACATTTCATCAAGGATCTCGGACACGCGCTGATCCGAAAGGGCGCTGATCACCGCGAGCTGCGAGTCTGAGCTGAGATCGTCGAACACCTCCACACTGAGTTCCTTCGGAAGCAGCCTGAATAGCACGCCGCGGTGGGGTTCTTCGAGATCGTCGATCAGGTCGGCGATGTCCTGCGGGAAGAGATCGTTGAGCAGCGACTTGACGGCATCAAATTGCCGGTTATCCAGCATCTCCCGGATCTCGGGGAGCAACAGGAGATCGATGTTCAGCCGGTACTCCGTGGCCCGGGTGGGTGGGGATTCTTTCGTCATTGTTAAATCAACCTTGTGTGATCCAGGCAGGGCAGTTTGCGCCGGATTTCCCGCAGGCGTTCCCGATCTAAGTCCGCGAAGATAATGGCCCCCTCCTCGTCCGGCGCCTCGGCAATCACAACACCCCAGGGATCAACCACCAGGGAATGCCCGAAGGACTGGCGTTTCTCACTGTGGTATCCGAACTGAGCGGGAGCCACGATGAAGACTTCATTTTCAATGGCCCGGGCGCGCAGGAGCACATGCCAGTGGTCCTTGCCGGTCTGCGCGGTGAAAGCGGATGGCACGAAGATCACCTCGGCGCCCTGCTGAGCGAGGCCGCGGTAGAGTTCCGGAAAGCGCAGATCGTAGCAGACCGTCAGGCCGAGCTTGCCAAATTCAGTGTCGGCCGTGACGAGTTCCGTTCCCGGCTCGACGTGGCGCGATTCCTTGAGCTCGACCCCGTTGGGCAGGGTGACATCAAATAGGTGAATCTTTCTGTACCGGGCGTGCACGTCACCGCGCCGTCCGAGAAGGAGGCTGGTGTTGCACACCCGGTCGCTGCCCTCGATCCTCTCCGGAATCGAGCCCACCAGTATCCAGATCCTCAGCTCTCGCGCCAGCGCACGCAGGATCCCGAGGTGCTCTCCCTCTTCGAGATCTTCCGAGAAACCCAGTCGATCTCCCTCGGTTCGCAGGTAGAGCACGTTCTCCGGAAGTGCCACCAGATCAGGTTTCCCTGAGGCGGACTTGCGGATCAACTCTTCCGTGCGCGCGAGGTTTTCCTTGGGCCGGTCGCTTGAGGTCATTTGCACGAGTGCCACGCGCATCGGCCTTCACCTCTTGTGAGTATAAAGAAGCTGTTGTTGAGCGAATTCGCAGGAGTATAGCACGCACACGCATCCACCTAGGCTCGTGCGTGAGCGGTGATATTACTCTCTTTCGGATTGGCAGGGCACGCAGAGGGTTGCGAACGGCAGGGCCCGCAGCCGGGCCAGAGGGATCGGCTCGGCGCAGGCGGAGCAGAGTCCGTAATAGCCGGCGTGTAGACGATGAATAGCCGCATCGATCTGGCTAACCGTCCGGTCCAGAATCTCCAGGAGCGCAACGTCGGCGCCTCCCTCAGGGCTGGCTTTCCAGCCGTGTACACCCTCGTTATCACCCGCCGCGGCGCCAGACTGTTGCTCTTCCAGGGCGCGCCGGTACTGGGTCTCGGCTTCCTCACGGCGCTGGGTGAGAACATCCAGCAGCTCCGTCTTCCGGTCAGGCATCGACTCAGGTGCGCTCATAGGTTCACCCTCATCATACCGCGACTCGGTGGGACCGGCAGCGACTCCAGAGAGCTTCCCTGTGCCTTGACCGACCGGTGGCGGGTCCATAGATTCGGCCGGGGGGCTCCTGTAAGGCGGAGGTCTGTTATGCCCGCGAGGGACCTGGAAACCGTGTCGTTATTGAAACGCCCTCGGATGATGTCAGCGCTCGTTCTACCTCTCGGGCTGCTGTCCGTTCTCCTGCTCGGCTCGCGCCCCCTGCCGGAGCAGGTGAAGCCGATCTCATATCTTCT
>JAPUKU010000074.1 GCA_027295505.1 Acidobacteriota bacterium | reverse complement strand
CAGCGCCCGGCCTTCGGATCGCGCGCCTTGACGGCAGCGTCGAGCACTCGCTCGATCCCCTCCCTGAGATCGCGGCGATCCTCCGGACGGAAGGTGCGCACGGTGCCGCTGAGGCGCGCGGTGCGGCACAGAATGTTCGTGCGCCCATCCGTGCAGTCCAGCATCGACACGCTCACGACCTTGGGATTCCGCGGATCGGTCTGGCGGGCCGGAAGCGCGTGCAGGTCCTTTACCACGCCGGCGGCGATGTTGAGGACGTCCGAGCCGAGCCACGGGCTCACACCGGCGTGAGCCGAGCGGCCGCGGATCACCAGCTCGAACGAGTCGGCCGCGGCGAGCGCATACTCCGGCATGAGACCAAGCGTGCCGACAGGCTGGGCAGGAAAGCCGTGCTGGCCGAAGATGGCCGCCACGTCGAAGCGCTCGAGGATTTGATCGAGGTTCGTGAGACGGTCGGCGCCGACCCTGTCGCTTCCCGTCGCCTCCTTCAGTGCACGCTTCTCATCCGGAGGGATTCCTTCCTCGGCCGGCTGAAACACGAAGAGCACGCGACCGCGAAGCTGCTGGCGCAAATCCACAAGAACACGCGCCGCGCCGAGCCCGCTTGCCATGTGAACATCATGACCGCAGGCGTGCATGCGGCCGTCGCTCTTCGAGCGCACCGGGTTTTCGGAATCCTCGGCCTCCTGGACCGGCAGGGCGTCCATTTCGGCACGGATCGCCACGGTCGGCCCCGGTTGCCCGCTGTCGAGCAGCCCGAGCACCCCGGTGACCCCGACCCCACGCTCGACCAGTAGTCCGAGTTCCTCGAGCGTCTCCGCGATCCGGTTCGCCGTTTCGATCTCGTGGTTTCCGAGCTCCGGGTGCTCGTGGAACCAGCGCCGGTCAGCGATGGTTGCCTCTTTGTGGCGGGCGACGCCCGCGCGGATCCCGTCCTCGAGATCAGTGGCACCTGCGGCCTGAGAGCCCGTGACCAGAACGGCCGCCAGGCAGGCCACCACCTGGAATCTCCATCGCAATCCTGTCAGCATGAGCGCAGAGGATAACAGCCCCGGGGGTTTCCCAACAAGGGGGCGCCGCGCTCCGGCCGCGGCTTGGGTTGTGTTAAACTCGCGTGCACATTAATCGATTGGCTGTCCAGTAGCCCTGACAACGGAGGTCGCGCTGTGCCCTCGACAACACCCGTGAGACGTTCCCGCAATTCCCGATCCCGCAGATCCACCGCCTCCGTGCGGCGTTCAGCATTGCGGGCCGGAACTCGATCTTCCAGACGTGCAGGGGCACGCAGCAAGATCCGCAAGGCGAGCTCCAGAGCGGGCTCTCGCCGCGGTAACGGTGCGGCCAGCGCCTTGCGTGTGAAGCTCAAGGTGCTCAATACGATTGCAGGAGTGGGGCCGAAGATCCGTGTTCCCCCTCCGGGGCCAAAGGCGCAGGCGCTCATCAAGCGGGACGCCAAGGTGATGTCCCCTTACAACCGGCCGTTCTACTACCCCGCGGTGATCGAGTCGGCCAAGGACTGCATCGTTACCGACATCGATGGCAACCGTTTCATCGATCTGAACAGTGGACTGGGTGTCATGAACGTCGGCCACCGGCATCCGCGCGTCATCAAGGCGATCCGGGATCAGCTCAACCGCCTGCAACATTACTCGTACACCGACTTCAACTACCGTTACGCCGTCGAGCTGGCCGAGAAGCTGGTGCAGATCACTCCCGGCAAGTTCCGCAAGAAGGTCTACCTGGGCGGAAGCGGCGCCGAGAGCATCGAGGCCGCTCTCAAGCTCACGCGCTGGCACACCCGCAAGCCCAACTACATTGCGTTTCTGAGGTCGTTTCATGGCCGCACCATGGGGGCCCTCAGCCTCACGGCGTCGGCCGCGGTGCAGAAGCAGCGCTTCTCTCCGACCATGCCGGGCGTGCAGCACGTTCCGTATGCCTACTGCTACCGCTGCCCGTTCAAGCTGGAGTATCCCTCCTGCGATCTCTGGTGCGTGGATTACATCGAGGAGGAAGTGCTGGACCGTGCCGTGCCCGCGGACGAGGTGGCGGCACTGTTCGTGGAGCCGATCCAGGGTGAAGGTGGCTATATCGTGCCGCCGCCCGATTACCACAAGCGTCTCAAGAAGATGTGCGAGCGCCACGGCATCCTGTACGTGGCTGACGAGGTGCAGAGCGGCATGGGACGCACCGGACGCTGGTTCGCGATCGATCACTACGGGGTGCAACCCGATGCCGTGTGCATGTCCAAGGGAATCGCGTCCGGTGTTTCTCTGGGAGCGGTGATCGGCCGCGCCGAACTCTTTGACTGGGAGGCGGGATCGCACTGCACCACGCTGGGTGGAAGCCCCGTGGCCTGCCAGGCCTCCCTGGCCACCATGTCGATCATCGAGGATGAGAAGCTGATGCAGAACGCCCGCAAGCAGGGTGATTACATCCTCAAGCGCCTGCGCTCCGAGCAGCGGCGTTCCCGCACCATGGGTGACGTGCGCGGCAAGGGCCTGATGTGCGGCATCGAGATCGTCAAGGACCGGGAAAGCAAGGAGGCGGACGGCAAGGCCGCCAAGCGGATCATCACCCGCTGCTGGAAGCGCGGTCTGCTGGCGATCACGGCCGGAGACAGCACGGTGCGCATCGCCCCGCCGCTGACCATCACCCGCGATCTGGTCGATCGCTCCCTCGAGATCATCCTGCAGTCGATCGAGGACGAGGAGAAGGGCAAGCCCCTCTGAGCCGGGGCTCCACGCATTCGACAAGACACCCCGCCTCCGGGGAGGGCCTCACGCGCCTCTCACTGGAGATCAGCCGCTGCCGGGCCTGC
>JAPUKU010000073.1 GCA_027295505.1 Acidobacteriota bacterium | reverse complement strand
CGGCACGAAGGCGGGCGGACCCGGTGGCCTGCCTCCGGGTGACGGCCCGGGTGCGGCCTCCGAGCCCGCGGGAAGCGAGCTTGCCAGGCCGTGCTGTGCCATCGCATGGCTCAATGAAGCATCTCCGGATCCTCAGTGTCTGGATGCCACAAAAAAGATCGAACCGAGAACGAGCACGGCCACGAATCCGACCAGCATCCACCCCAGGCGACGGTTGCGGGCACCGACGTGCGCATCCGGGCCGGAGGGTGCGCCTGATTCAACTCCCTGCCTGCTCACAGCCGCACCTTGTCGAGCGTCATGACCGCCAGGAGCACCGGCAGGTAGACCAGAGAGACCAACATGAGGCGCCGTGCCGCATCGTTGCTCCGTTTCACGGCCATGAACCCGGCGAAACCTAGCAGTATCATACCCAGCGCCAGAGCGGTCCAGAAATAGATCACACCGGCCAATCCAACCAGCGTCGGCAGCAACCCGACAGCCAGCAAAGCCATGCTGTGTAGGAAAATCTGGCGGTCAGTGCTCCGGCCCTGGGGATCGATCACCGGAAGCAGGCGCAGGCCGGCTCGCTCGTAGTCAGCGCGGTACATCTGCGCTATCGCCAGAGAATGCGGCATCTGCCACAGAAACAGAATGGCGAACAGGATCCAGGCCTCGAGGTCAATGGTGCCCCGGGCGGCTGCCCATCCGGCAACGGGCGGAAGCGCTCCCGGGACGGCTCCCGCCAGCGTGCAGAGAGGCGAACGGCGCTTGAGTGGGGTGTAGACAAAAAGATATCCGACCGTGCTCAGGAGCGTCACCACGGCACAGGTCAGGCCCGCGCCAAGCGCCAGAATGAGCAGCCCTGTAACCGTCACGGCGGTCCCGAACATGAGCGCCTGCTCCGGCTGCAGACGACCTTCCGGAAGAGCGCGGTGACAGGTTCGCTTCATGCGGGCATCGACATCCCGTTCCAGGTACTGGTTGAGGGCCAGCGCTCCCCCCGCTGCCAGAGCCATACCAACCATCAGACCGGTCATCATCAGGGCGTGCGGGGCAGGCGGTGACGCAAGGTAATATCCCGCCAGGGTCGAGAGCAGGACCATCAACAGAAGCCGTGGCTTGGTCAGCGACATGTAGTCGCTGAGGCGCGCCTGCGGCAGAGCCACCTCAAACGTGCGGCTGTGGCTCACGCGACACCCCCTTCGGCGATGATGGCGCCCATGCGGCTCACCCGCTGGCTGCTCAGCAGCCGACCAGCCCTCAGGCCGATCAGCAGGCTCGTTGCCAGCAGGGCCGCCCCCACGCTGACATGTAGGGTGGTCGGCAGGGTCATGCGGGCAGTCCATATCGTGAGCGCACCGAGGCAGACCTGCAGGACCAGGAGACCTCCCAGCAGGCGTGCCGGCCATAACAGCTCGGGGCAATCGGTGTGGCAACGCTCCACCTGGCTCACGGTCCACAGCACCCCGACGCTCACCACCAGAGCCCCCACGCGGTGCGCGAAGTGGATGGCAATCGGCAAAGTCCACTCCGGAGGCAGCAGGCGCCCGAACGACAGGGGGAAATCAGGAATCGCCAGCCCCGCGCCGGTATGGCGCATGACCGCGCCGAGAAGGAGCTGTCCGAAAATGAGCCCCGTGCTCACCCATGCGAGGAACTTCAATGACGGCCGGGACGAGTCGGTTGCACGAGCCGTGGAGTGCATCCAGGCACGCCCCGTGCACACCGCCAGCACCACGCTCAGGCAGAAGAAAACCTGAGCGAGTCCGGCGTGGGCCACGGACACCGGGACCGGAAGACGCATCAGAACCGTCAGTCCGCCGAGGAGAGCTTGCAAGACCACCGCGGCGAGGGCCAGGGACGCAACGCGCCGAAGAAGGATCCGGGGCTCGCGGCGCCAGATCCACATGGCCAGCGACAGCATCAGGAGACCGACCGAGCCGGCCACCAGGCGGTGTCCGTGCTCGAAGAGAACACCTCCGATCATCGCAGGAAAGAACTGTCCGAGAGAGAGTGGCCAATCGGGTACAGCCAGCCCCGAACCGGTGCTGGTCACCAGTCCACCCGTGAAAATGAGCACGAACGTGGCCGCGGCCGTCAGGCGGGCGAAAGTGTTCAATCCCCGCGAGTAGCTGGAATCTGTTGAACCTGAGCCGGCCGGCAGCACCAGGTGACCCGTCAGCGCGCTCCCTGCGTGGCCGGGCTCAGGGCGCGGTCCTGAGGCAAGTAGTCTTCCGTGACCTCAGGAGATGAATACTCGTAGGGCCCGCGGTGAACGGTCGGCACTTCCAGGAAGTTTCCGTGAGGGGGGGGAGTTGGAGCGCTCCAGTCCAGAGTGTTCGCCTGCCAGGGATTGCGCTCCGCCTTGCGGCCCCGGAACAGGCTCCACAGGAAGTTGATGGTAAAGACGATCTGCGATAGGCCCAGCGCGATCGCACTCCAGGTGATCATCCGGTTCCAGCCCTGAAGCGGTTGCAGGAACTCGTACTGGGTGGGGTCGTAGATGCGGCGCATGTGCCCGCCCACACCGAGGATGTGCATTGGAAAGAAGGTGCAATTGAAGAAGATGAAGGTGAGCCAGAAATGCAGCTTCCCGAATCGCTCGCTCATCATGCGGCTGAACATCTTCGGGAACCAGTAATAGATGGCACCGAAGGCGGCGAACATGCTGCCGCCGAACAGCACGTAGTGGATGTGGGCCACGATGAAATAGGTTTCATGAATGTAAATGTCTACGGGCGTCGAAGCCATGAAGATGCCGCTCAACCCCCC
>JAPUKU010000072.1 GCA_027295505.1 Acidobacteriota bacterium | reverse complement strand
GGATTTTCCGCAAAGTCGATTGCCGGCCAGGCGGCGGCTCGGGCACGCTGAGAATGTGCTCGGCGGCCTGATTGAGTTCCCCATCCCCGCTCCTGACAAACACTTTCGCCACATGTCCGTCTAACAGGAGGATATCTTCCGGAGCGTCCTGCAGGATCAGCGCGCGTTCGGCTACCGCGAGGGTATCTTCCGGAGCAATCTGCAGCTCCAGCACATGTCCGTCTAACACGAGGGTATCGTCCGGAGCGTCCTGCGGGACCAGCGCAAGCAATCCCTGCTCGGAGATCTCTTTCATTCTCTTCTTCTTGAGACTCTCCTGCGGCATCGGGCTCTCGGACACCTTCTGATCGAGCACGGGTGAAGGCGGCCTCTCTTCGATCGAACTCATCCTGTTTTCGCCCCTGAGAACCCAGACAACAGCAACGGCCACAAGCAGCCCGGCGGCGGTGCTCATGGGTATCGGAGACAGCCAGGCTCGCCGCCGCGGTGGTCGTTCAGACGATGACCCAGCACTTTTCAACCGCCAGCGGATCCGGGCGGCCAGATCGGCCGGCACAGGAGGAGCCTCCTCTCCTGCCACCGCCGAAGACAGCTGGCGCAGATCCTCTAGCAGCGTGCAGCACTCGGCGCAGGCCTTCAGGTGGCTTTCGACAAAATCACGCTCGGCAGGCGTCGCCTCACCGTCCGCGAACGCGGAGATCAGTTCGTACGGGTGCTCAGTGTCGTGTCGGGTCATGATGTCTCACCTTGGATACATTGGCGCAGCGAGATGCGCGCCCGGGCAAGGCGCGAGCGCACCGTTCCCAGGGCAATTCCCAGATGCCGCGAGATCTCTTCGTACGCCTGCGACTCGACGTCACGCAGGGAGAGAACCGCCCGCCAGGCCGCGGGCATCTGCTGCAGGCATTCAGCCAGCCGCATCCTGAGCTCCCGGGCCTCCAACACCTGAAGGGGCGTGGCCGCGGTGCTCGCCGGAATCGCGGCCGGATTCGATCCAGACTCGTCGAGCTCCCGGGAGGCGCGCCGGATCTTCTCCGCAGCCCGATCCACATGGTTCAGTGCCCGGGTCGTGGCGATGCGGTGCAGCCAGGTGGAGAGGGTGCACTCTCCACGGAAGCCGGAGATCGCCCTGAAGGCGGAGAGGAACACTTCCTGGACCACGTCCTCGCAGTCCTCCCGGTGCCTCAGGATTCGCCATACGCTGGCCCACACCCGGGGGAGGTGGCTCTGCATCAGAGAGCCGAACGCCTCCTGATCTCCCTGCCGGGCCCTCTCGATGAGGGCTTCCTCCGAGAGGACGGCGTCCTCCTGCTCACGCTTCACGGCTCCAAGCATGCCACGAGATCGGTCAAAAGTGCGCATGGGCTCTCAGCACGTTAGACAGGAGCCGGCCGGAATAGTTCCCGGCTCCTGAAAATAGTTTTTCTCATCGTCCGGAACTTTCATCCCCACGGCCTGTCTAAGGGTTGCAAGAAATCAGATTTCCAGGAGGATACGACATGCACACGACAAGACCTTCGAAGCCACCGCTCGGCGCACTTCCCCTACTCATACTCTTTAGCGTTCTGGCTCTCGGCCATTCAGATCCGATCCACCCCCAGGCGCAGGATTTCGAGGCTGACGCCTCTCCGTTCCTGTTGCAAAGCACACAGGCTGAAGTAACCATCAGCGGGCCGATCGCTCACGTGGTCGTCACCCAGGCCTGGAACAATCCCAACCCGTTCCCGGTGGACGGTGTCTACATCTTTCCGCTCCCGGAAGACGCGGCGGTCACCGATATGAGCCTGAGAATCGGCGATCGATGGATCCGCGGCGACATGCGCCGCCGCCAGGAAGCGCGGGCCATCTACGAGCAGGCCCGAAGCCAGGGCAAGATCGCCGGTCTGCTGGAGCAGGAGCGTCCGAATATTTTTGCGCAGCACGTGGCGAACATCATGCCCGGCAAGCAGATCGATGTCGTGATCGCCTTCGATCAGCCCGTCGAATGCGAAGATGGATCGTGTGAGTACGTGTTTCCGACCGTCGTGGGGCCGCGCTTCATCCCCGCCTCGCAGCCGGATCCCGGAAAGATCGATCCACTCGTGGTGGGGAAAAACCTCTCGACCGGCCAGACGTTTGACCTGGAACTGGAGCTCGACGCGGGGGTGAACGTCACCCATCTCGAGTCTCCATCCCACCGCATCCACGTGTCACGCCACAACGACAGCCAAGCCCACGTGGCCCTGGCTTCCGGCGACAACCGGCGCCTGGACCGAGACTTCCGGCTGCGCTGGCGCGTGGGCAGCGAGGCCCCCGAGGTCGGCCTGCTGAGCTGGCGCGATCCGCGGCAGGAGGACGAGCCCGGCGTGTTCTCCCTCATCCTGCAACCACCGCAAGCGCCCGGAGCCGAGGAAATCTCACCCCGGGAGCTGGTCTTCGTGCTCGACTGTTCCGGTTCCATGAGCGGCGTGCCGCTGGCAACTGCGAAGAACGTGGTCCGCCAGGCTCTGGGCGCCGTGCGATCGGGCGACACGTTCCAGATCATCCGCTTCTCCGAGGTCGCCTCCGGTCTCGGCTCCACCCCCCTACAGCCAACTCCGTACAACATCCAGCGCGCCGTCAGGTACCTGGATTCGCTCCGAGGACAGGGCGGCACGCACATGCTGTCCGGCATCCAGGCTGCGCTCGATTACCCGGCCGACCCGGAGCGCCTGCGCATCGTGGTTTTTCTCACGGATGGGTTCATCGGAAACGAGAGGCAGATCCTGGTCGAGGTCCAGAAGAAGCTCGGCCGCACCCGCATCTTCTCGTTCGGCATCGGCTCATCCGTGAACCGGTACCTGCTCGAGTCTCTGGCCGAGGAAGGCCGCGGCGCGGCGGCGTTTCTTGCGCCCCGCGAGTCACCGGAAGAAATGGTCGAGCGATTCGTGAAGCGGATCTCGGCACCGGTCCTCACCGATGTGCGGATCACCTGGGAGGATCTCGAGGTCCGCGATCTCGAGCCGGCCCGCATTCCCGATCTGTTCGCGGGCCAGC
>JAPUKU010000071.1 GCA_027295505.1 Acidobacteriota bacterium | reverse complement strand
ATGAACTCGAATCCGGTCTTGATGGTGTGATTTCCGAAGAAATCGTCGACGTAAATGGAGAGATCCTCGCGGATCTGGAACTGGTCGGAGTTCTGAATCTGCGTCAGGTTGAAGGGGCCTCTCACGGTGCGGTCCGAAAGGTCGAAGATGTAATGCTCGCTGACCGGGTTAACACTGAGGCCGGTACGCTGCACGAAGTCAAGCATCTGTTCATCGAACATGACCGGGTTGCCGTAAAGATTCTCGTCATCCGCAGTGTCGAACTCAGGGGTAAAGGTCGGCATCAAGTCCACGTCGAACGTGAAGTAGCTCACGATGGAATCGAGGAACACCGTGGGAGACATGACCCACGTCTCGCGCACGGTGAAGAGACGGCCCACTTCCTCGGTGAGGGCGTCTGTCTCGTCGGCGATCGTGGGCCCAATGAAGTTGCCGAAGGTCTCCGTCGGCTCGTAGAAAAACTCCAGGGACGCCTTGTGCTCGGGGTTGACCTGCCAGGTCAGCTTGAAGAAGTCCCGGTGACCCTCCTTGCCCGAGAGCTTGGAGGCAGCGAGGAAGTTGATGGGTTCCTGCTCGTCAATGTACTCCAGGGTGGCGAAGTACCAGAGGCGGTCCTTCTTGATGGCGCCACCCACGGTTATGAATGGCCGCAGGGTCCTGAATGAAGGGATTTCACGCACGTCATTCGTGACGTCCCTGTTGGCGGCTCCATCACTGTCAATGCTGGAGGACTGGTAGAAGATTTTGAAAGAACCCTGGAACTCGTTGCCGCCGCTGCGCGTGGTCACCAGCCCGAGGCCGCCCTGGCTCGAGTACTCAGCGGTCAGGGCTCCGGTGATGATCTGGATCTCCTCGAAAGCTTCAATGTTGAGGTCGAGAGCGCGGTCCGCGGAGAACGGGTTGTTGATCGGGACGCCGGAGAGGCGAAGCTGGAAATCGACCTCGCGGGCGCCTTTGACGTTCGGGTTTCCGTCTCCATCGATATCAGTGACACCCGGCGCCAGCGTCAACGTTTCCGAGTAGCTGCGGCCCCGAATCGGCAGCCCGGTGAGGAATTCCTGGCTCACGGAGGTGGAGGTTGTGGTCTTCTCCGTATCGATGATGTCGCCCTGGGCCTCGACCCTGATCACCTCGATCAGTTCTTCAGTGAGGATGAAATCGACCGTCGTGGCCCGGCCCGTGTCCACATCGACGGGCCTCTGGATCTGGGTGCTAAAGCCGGGAAAGGCTGCTGTGACCTCGTAGTCGTTACCGGCGGAGATGGCAGGTATCCGATACTCGCCTTTCGGGTTGGTAACGGTGCCCTGATTGTTGACCGAGGGGTTTGATTTGCTGCGGACGGTGACGGTGGCACCGGGAAGCGGGGCCCCATGCTTGTCGGTGACACGCCCCCGGATGATGCCCGACTCCTGGGCAATGACAACTCCGCCGAGCACCAGCCAGGCGGCCATGAACGCTATGGCAGGGCGCAGAAATCTCATGCGAGAACGATTTCCCTCAGTGACTGTCTTCCTGTTTCCCAAGGCCTGGTCTGAGCCATCAAGGGCGCAGGCCAGCAGTGCAAATGCCTTTATTTCAGCAACTTAGGCTTTCACCACCGGGGGGATTGTACCCGTTCATATACCATTAAAGACATACACCGTCAAGGAGAAATCCCCTCCTACCGGAAGCTGCAAGAGGTTTAGACCCGCGGCCGGGAAAGGGGTTTACAACCCCGGGGACGGATCGGGGAGTAGGCTCAGGCCGGGTTCTGGATCCGCAGGCGCTTGATCTTCTCGTTCAGGGTCGTGGGCTTGACCTTCAGGAGCTCCGCGGCCCGTTTCTGGACCCCCTGGGTGCGCCGCAGGGTGTCCACGATGAGCTGCCTCTCGTACCGCTGCACCTGATTCTGGAGGCTGCGGCCATCGGGCGGCAGGTAGAGCGCGGGGCCACTGGCCGAGTCGGTCAGCAGGGAGGGTGGCAGCAGGTCGAGGTCCACGACCCCGGAGGTGGAGAGCACCACGGCGCGTTCCAGGGCATTCTCGAGCTCGCGCACGTTTCCCGGCCAGGAGTGGTCCATGAGAGCCTGCAGGGCCCTCTCGGTGAGGCGCCGGGCCGACTTCTGGTTCTCGAGGGAGTACTTCTCGAGGAAGTGGTCCACCAGCAAAGGGATGTCCTCCTTGCGTTCGCGCAGGGCGGGCATGCGCAGGCTGATGACGTTCAGCCGGTAATAGAGATCTTCCCGGAACGCCTCGCGGCCCACCAGATCCATCAGGTCGATGTTGGTGGCGGCGATGATCCGCACGTCCACCTTGACGCTGCTGACCGTTCCCAGGGGAATGAACTCCTTCTCCTGCATCACGCGCAGGAGCTTGGCCTGGACCTCGGGATTGAGGGTGCTGATTTCGTCAAAGAAAATCGACCCGCCGTTGGCTGCCTCGAACAACCCGCGTTTATCCTGCACGGCTCCCGTAAAGGCGCCACGCACGTGGCCAAAAAGGTTGCTCTCCAGAAGATCGGGGGGCATGCTGCCGCTGTTCACCGTCAGGAACGGCATCTTGACGCGCGGGCTCTTCTCGTGGATGGCGTGGGCGACGAGCTCCTTGCCGGTGCCGCTTTCACCCTGAATCAGCACGGTGCTGCGGCTCGGTGCAATCTGCTCCACCAGCCCGTACATTTCCTGCATCGGCTTGCTCTTGCCGATGATGCGCTCGAAGCGGTGGCGCTCGCGAAGGGCCTGCCTGAGGTTTCGGTTCTCCTCTTCTAGCAGTTGCTGCCTCAGGGCGTTACGCACCACGAGCAGGACCTCCTCGTTCTTGAACGGCTTCGTGAGGTAGTCGTACGCGCCCAGTCGCATCGCCTGCACGGCGTGCTCGATTGAGCCGAACGCGGTGATTATGATGACGATCTGCTCGGGGCGCGTGGCCTTGATCCGCGACAAGGCATCAAAGCCACCCATGCCGGGAAGCATGAAATCGAGCAGGATAGCGTGATAGGACTGCTTCTCGAGGGCAACCAGGGCATCCTCTGCCGAGACGGCCAGATCGACCTCGTGGCCGGCCTTGCCGAGCAACTCTTCGAGCACGTCCCGGACGATCGCCTCATCATCGACGACGAGGATTCGCCCGCCCGCGTTTTTGTCACCTGTCGGCATGTCAGTGGGTGATGCTCCGGACCGCCTTATCAGCATCGGGCAGCGAAACCGTGAAGACCGTTCCGCGTTCCGGTGCGCTGCGAACGTCGATGTTCCCGGAGTGCTTGCGCACGATGCCATACGTTACCGAGAGACCCAGGCCGGTACCTTTGCCCGTGCCCTTGGTTGTGAAGAACGGATCGTAGATTCGCTTCAGGTTTTCGGCCGGAATCCCGTGTCCCGTGTCGGAGATCTGGATCTCAACGCGGGTCTCCACCTGGCGCGTGGAAATGCGAATGCGCCCTCCCCGGGGCATCGCATCCCGGGCGTTCAGGAGGAGGTTGACGATGACCTGCTGGATCTCGCGGCAGATGCCCCACACAGTCGGCAGGTCGGGGGCGAGATCGCATTCGAGGCGGGTATCGGTGTTCCGGAGGTGTGGTTCGAAGAGCGCAATCGATTCCTTGATGACCGCGTTGAGGTCAGTTGGGGCAAACGATTGCGCGCCCCCACGGGCGAAGTTGAGAAGCCCCTTGACGACATCGGAGGCCCGGAACGCCTGCGATTCT
>JAPUKU010000070.1 GCA_027295505.1 Acidobacteriota bacterium | reverse complement strand
TCAGAGCCATTGTGTAGCCGCAGTACGACATGACACGCGGCGAAGGCTCTCCCAGATCTCGTTGTTCCACGGCAAGAGCATATTCGAAACAGCCCGCAGCATCCTCCAACCGGTGCATGGCGAGAAACTTCACTCCCATCTGGGTGAGTCTTTGAGCTTCTTTCATCGTGATCCCCCCAAAGCGTGGTCTACCTGTAAATATAGGTCAGCGCAATAACAGGGCAACGGATCGCAAGTGGACACGGGAAACCGCCGCGTACCAGAATTGGTCAAACCAGAGTCTGTGTGCGCGGTGTGTCCTGAAAATGGCCAGGTGGAATGAAAGATCTGGCAGGCGTGGGCGCTCACACGCGCTCGTTGATTTGAAGCACGACCTTTCCGAGAGATCCCTTTTCCATGGCTTCGTGCGCGGCTGCGCACTCCTCGAGTGGGAAACGCTTGTTGATGTTGTGGCGAAGCTTTCCCTCTTCCATCCAGCGGGTAATGTCAGAGGTGGCTTTCTGCTTCGACTCCTCGGGCATCAAGAACACCAGCTCACAGTGCACGGTCACGTTCTTGTAGGCGAACTGGTAGAAGGGGAGGGTCGGCTCCAGCACGGCATCGGAAGCGTACGATGAGAGCACGCCGTTTGTCTTGAGCACGTCCAGGCTGATCTTCAGGTTACCCCCGAACTCCACATCGACGACGCGATCCACCCCGGTGCCGCCGGTGATCTCGGCCACGCGCTCCGCCACATCCTCTTTCCGGTAATTAATAATGTGGTCCGCGCCGCACTCGCTGGCCCGTGAGGCCTTCTCGTTGCTGCTCACGGTGGTGATCACCCGGGCTCCGCCCATTCTGGCGAACTGTACGGCGTAGCTGCCGACGCAGCCGGCCCCTCCGGTGACCAGGATCGTCTGCCCGTCCACCGGCCCGTCGGAATAGACGCAGTGGTGGGCCGTCATGGCCGGAATGCCGAGGCCGGCCCCGTGCTCGAATTCAGCCGCCTCGGGCAGGAAGACGGCGCGTGGAGCGGGCACCGTCACGAACTCGGCCGAGGTGCCGGAGGGCCGGTTCCACTGGGCTTCATAGACCCAGACCCGTTCGCCTATCCGGGAGCCCGAGACCCCATCACCGACAGCGTCGATGACCCCGGCTCCGTCGAATCCCGGAACCACTCGCGGGGTGTCCATGGCTCCGCGCCCTCCGCGCCGGCGCTTGATATCGACGGGGTTGACCCCCGACACCGAGAGGCGAACGCGTACCTCTTTCGATGCGGGCTCGGGGGTTGGCGCTTCGCCCGGCGTCAGAACTTCCGAGGCCGGACCGAACTTTTCGTACCAGATGGCCTTCACCGGATCACCTATTCCTGTCTGTCATGCGAGGCCTCGTGCACGGGACGGCGCACGGCCGTCCCTGGACGAGCGATCTCGAGTCCGAAAAGATTCCGTTGATTTCAACCGTTCATTATCATAACCATAGCCGGTCATGAGCTGGGAGTAAAATGTCGCCTGGGGTGCACGGGAGAGTGGCCGTGGGTCGCAAACAGCGCTTCAACTTTGGAGGGCAGCCCCGTTAGAATGCCGACGATGAACAGTACGCCCGGCAACTCTGGCGGCGAGCTGGCGATCGTTCTGAGTGGGGGAGGCGCGCGCGCCGCCTACCAGGTGGGGCTGCTGCGCTGCCTGGCGCGGCACTGGCCCGACCTGCGGTTGCCCATCATCACCGGTGTCTCGGCCGGGGCGATCAATGCGGCCTATCTGGCGGCCTGCACCGAGCGGTTCACGCAAAAGGTCGACGGTCTGAGCGAGCTGTGGCGCAGCTTGACGCTGGAGCAGGTCTTCCGCACCGACTCGTTGTCGCTGCTCCGTAACGGCCTGCGTCTCGGCAGCATGCTCCTGTCGGGTGGCGCGGTCACGCGGCAGCGGCCGCACAGCCTGGTTGACACCGCGCCGCTGCGCTCGGTCCTGGAGCGTGTCCTGAACTCCGAACAAGGCCGGCTGCCCGGCATCGCCGAGAACCTGAAGCGGGGCGATCTCAAGGCGGTGGCCATAACCACGTCGAGTTACTCCACCGGACAGTCAATCACCTGGGTTCAGGGCCGGGGCATCGCGCTGTGGGACCGCGCTCACCGTCGCGCGGCGATGCGTGATCTCGAGGTCTCTCACATCATGGCCTCCGCGGCGTTGCCAATCTTCTTCCCGGCCATTCAGATCGAGGGGCGCTGGTACGGCGACGGTGGAATACGCCTGACGGCACCCCTCTCTCCCGCCGTCCACATGGGCGCGAACCGCATCCTGGCGATCTCCACGCGCTACGGCCGCTCGAACGAGGAGGCCGATCGGCCGAGCTTCTCCGGTTACCCGCCGTTGGCGCAGGTCATCGGCACGATGTACAACGCCGTCTTTCTGGATCTGTTCGAGGCCGACGCGCTTCACATGCAGCGCCTCAACAAGCTGATCGAGATCCTGCCGGAAGGACGAAGCCGCCTGCTGCGGCAGGTGAAGCTCCTGGCGCTGCACCCCTCCCGCGACCTGGGTGAGCTTGCCAACGAATTTGAAGTAGCGCTGCCGGGCGGATTTCGATTCCTGATGCGTGGCCTCGGGACCCGGGAGACCCGCTCGAACGATGCTCTGAGCCTGCTCCTGTTCCACCCGGAGTACTCCTCGCGCCTCATCGAGCTCGGTGAAGCGGACGCCGAGGCTCAGATCGACGACATTCGCGCGTTGGTGGAGAGTGAATAGACTCGGGCGGGAAATGGGAAGACGCCGGGCTCAGAGCCCGAGCACGCCCTGCTGGCCGTGGTAGAAGAGGCCGGCCAGGGCGCCGGTCATCAGCGTCGCGAGGGTCGAAGCGGCGAACGCCCTGAAGCTCAACGCCGCCAGATCGTTGCGGCGGGCCGGGGCCAGCGCCGCGATTCCACCGACGAAGATCCCCACCGAGGCCATGTGCGTGAACCCGCACAGGGCATATGAGAGCACGAGCAGCGTGCGCGGAGAAAGGCTGCCCGCGTCGGCCAGGATGCCCAGCTCCCGGTAGGCCACGACCTCGGTCATGAGGACGCGCTGGCCCAGAAGCTTTCCGGCCACTCCCACCTCCCCGGTTTCCACGCCGAGGAGCCCGGCCAGCGGTGTGAACAACCATCCGAGGATGCGCTCCAGGCTCAAAACTCCACCGAGGAATCCGGCCAGCGGAGCGCTCAGGCGAGCCAGGAGCAGATCCGCAATGGCGACGATTCCCAGAACGGCAATGAGCAGCGTGGCGATCCCTGCCGCCAGCTTGAGCCCGTCCCAGGCCCCGGCGGTGAGCGCCGCCATGGCATTACCATGGCGCTCACCCTCGGTGATAGGTGGCAGTGATCCCATCGTCTCCGGAGTGCCCGTCTCGGGGAGAATGAGCTTGGAGGTCACCACCGCTGCGGGGATTGAGAGCACCGAGGCGGAAACCAGGTGGCCGGCAATCTGCGGAAAGCTACCCTCCAGAAAAAATACGTACAGTGCCAGCGTCGTCGAGGCGACCGTCGACATGGCGCACGACAGGAGCGTCAGAAGCTCCGAGCGTGTCATGTGTTCGAGGTAAGGCCGAATGGTGGTGGCCGATTCCACTCCTACAAATATGTTGGCCGATCCGGCCAGCGCCTCGGCCCCCGAGAGGCGCAGCGTGTCGCGGAACAGCCGGGCGAAGGAGCGAATTACCGGCTGGATGATCCCGAGGTGGTACAGGACCGACATCAAAGAGGAGAAGAAGATCACCGCGGGGAGCACCTGCGTGGCCAGGATGAACCCGATCGAAGGTTCGCCGCTCGCCGTGGCCTCTCCAGGGTTGAGCGCCAGGGGGCCGAACAGGAACTCCGCGCCGGTCCGGCTCGCTCCGAGCACCAGAACGATCAGATCGTTGAGCCACAGCAGCGCCTGGCGTGCCGGCCTTACCAGGAAGACGAGCCCGGCAAGGCCGAGCATCAACGCTCCGGAGCCCAGCACCGTGCGCCAGGGAACCGGCCGCCGGAAGCCGCCGGCTGCCCATGCCAGCACGCCCAGCGCCGCCAGCCCGATCAACGAAACCAGATTGAGAATGCCCATGGGGCCCGATACCGTCTGAACAGCCAGGGTAGCCTACCAGAACGGATCCGGCCCCGCGAAACGCAACTTTACGCTGCCGACCACTTGACGCAGCAGGGAGGCCGGGTTTACCCTCTGGCCGGTCAAACTCTCCGTTCTTGCCTATAGGTCCAACCCATCTCAAACCCCGGTTCGCATACCGTGCCCTGAAGTTCAAATCAAAGGGAGGATTTCGAATGCGCAGCATTGAATCTAACGATCGACCCACGTCCCTCCGGAGCTTTCAGGTGGCAGCGCTGGTCCTCGTCTCGAGCCTGATCTTGCTGCCGGCATGCGTCTCGAGCGGGAAATACAAGGCCGCGCTCGACGATCAGAGTGACCTTGTCGACGAGCTCGATACGGTCGCTCTACAGAGAGACAATCTGGCCAGGGAGCGGGACGCCCTCGCGCAGGAGAGAGACTCCCTGGCAAGCGAGCGGGATGTCCTCGCCACCGAGAAGGCGGCGCTTGCAAGGGAGAAAGAAGATCTCGAGCTCGACAAGGTGGCGCTCGAGCGGCGCGCCGAGGAGCTCGAGGCCGAAGGTGCGCTGCTTGACGCCGCACTCGGTGAGAGAAGCGAGGAGCTCGCCGAGATCCAGGGAACCTA
>JAPUKU010000007.1 GCA_027295505.1 Acidobacteriota bacterium | reverse complement strand
CCACTCACAGACGGCTACCAGCCACCGGGTGTTCCAGACGGCCGGTCGGGGTCGCATCCTCGGCACCCGCCCGGCAGACTTCAATGCAGGGTCTCTTCCTTGTCGTCAAAGCGGAAGAACTTCGCCAGAACCTGACGCGACAGGAGCATCTTGGCGTTCACCGAGTTGAGCTTCACAAGGCGCGCGGTACCTTTGACGTCATTCGACCGCGCCACCATCACCTCGATGCCCTCGAGCAACCCCCCGCGCATCATTTCGATCTCAATCAGGCTCTGCCGGATGCTCTTGAGGCGATCGCGAACCGAGACGACTCCCATCTTGCGCCGCACGTGCCGATCGTAAGCGGAGCGCATGCTCTTGCAGATCATTGCCAGCTCCGTGCTCGTCAAATGACACCGCTGCAACGGCTCGATGACCTTGCGCATGCGGCCCTTGAAGTCGTCTGAAGCAGGATACTGGCGCTCCAGCACCTGGCACATTTTCTGAAGGCTTTTCTTGATGTCCATGGGAGCTTCCGTCCCGGGGCCCGCCGCCGGGCTCAGTCTGGCGATCCCCGTCTGCCCCTAAAAGTACCGGCCCCCCATCGCCCCGCAACTCCAAAGACCTGCCGCGAGGCGAACTCCACGGTGCGTGCTATAATCCCGCCGCCTGAAATCGGAGAGATCGGCTATTTCCTACCCTCACGGTCTCTTCGGCCTCGATCAGACTGCTCCTAGCTCCCCCGGAAGGATCTACTGAATGTCTCAGCAGATGAGAATGTTTCCCGTCGAAGAACCGCCTGCAGAGCCCGGCTCTGATCCGCGAGCACGTGTCGAGACCGCACCTCCATCACGCTCGGCCGCGGCGGTGCGTCCCGGGGGGCGGGGTGGGCGCAGCCCCGCCAAGAAGCAACGCCGGACGGCCACGAAGACAACCCCGAAGCACGCCGCCTCCGGGATCGCGAAGGCGGACCGGAAGAAAACAACCAGCGTCCGGAGCCGTAAGCCCACCGCCGCACGAGCTGCCAAACCGGCCGCCGGGAAAGCGGATGCGCCGGCCGAGGCAACAGGCGGAACGCTCGAACCCAGGACCGTGCCCACGCGCCGGCGCCGCACGGCGGCCGCCGAGACGGCTCAGAGCCTGGCCCTTAAGCAGCGCGAGATCTCGGTTTCGGAGTTTTTCACCAAGAACCGCCACCTGCTGGGTTTCGACAACCCAACGAAAGCCCTCTTGACCACCATCAAGGAAGCAGTCGATAACTCGCTCGACGCCTGCGAGGAAGCCCACATCCTGCCCTCGCTCAGGATCGAGATCACCCGTCTTGAGGAAACTCGCTACCGCATCGCCGTGCAGGACAACGGGCCCGGGATCGTCAAGACCGAGATCCCGAAGATCTTCGGCAAGCTTCTCTACGGATCAAAGTTCCACCGCCTGAAGCAGTCGCGCGGCCAGCAGGGGATCGGCATCAGCGCCGCGGGCATGTACGGCCAGCTGACGACCGGCCAGCCAGTTCGCATCGTGTCCCGTGCCGGACGCAAGAAGAAGCCACATTTCTACGCCATCGCCATCGACACGCAGCGCAACGCGCCCAACGTGATCGAGGATCGTGTCGTCGAGTGGGATCACGACCACGGCACGCGGGTGGAGATAGACATTGAGGCCGTGTACAAGAAAGGCCGCCGCTCGGTCGACGACTATGTGGCGCAGACGGCAGTTGCCAACCCGCACGCGGAGATCGTCTACCAGCCTCCCGAGGGTGAGCCGGTGCGCTACGAGCGAGTTACAAAGACGCAGCCCCACCCACCTATCGAGATCAAACCCCATCCGTACGGAGTTGAACTGGGGGCCCTGCTGCAGGGACTGCGGTTGTCGAAGTCACGCTACCTCAAGTCGGCTCTGGTCGAGGATTTCTCGCGCATTAGCCCCCGCGTGGCGGAGGAGATCTGCACGCTGGCGGGCGTGCCGCCGCGGACCCGCCCCAAGGATCTCACCATGGCCCAGGTGGAGTCGATCTTCAAGGCCATACCCAAGGTGAAGATCCTGTCGCCACCGACCGACTGTCTGTCGCCGGTCGGCGAGAAGCTGCTCCTCTCGGCCATGCGCGATCGTATTCCGGCCGCGTTCTACACCGCCCTCACGCGCCCTCCGTCGGTTTACCGCGGCAACCCGTTCCAGGTGGAGGTTGGGGTGGCCTATGGAGGTGAGCTGCCGGGAGACGAGCTGATCGATCTCATGCGCTTTGCAAACCGGGTTCCGTTGCAGTACCAGCAATCGGCCTGCGCCATCACCCGATCAGCAATGTCCATCGACTGGCGTAAGTACGCCCTGCAGCAGTCTAAAGGCGCCCTGCCAACAGGGCCCTTGGTGCTGATGGTCAATCTCACCTCGGTCTGGGTGCCCTTTACGTCGGAGAGCAAGGAAGCCATTGCCCACTACCCGGAGATCGTGCGGGAAATCCGCCTGGCACTGCAGGAGTGCGGCCGCAAGACCGCGGCCCACATCCGCCATCACCGGAGGGTGGCGGACGAGGCCAAGAAGCACTCCTACATTAAAAAATACATTCCGCACATCGGCCACGCGCTGCAGGAGATTCTCGGCCTGAGCGACGCAGCCCGCGACCACGCCATCAAGAACCTCTCGGACATTCTCGAACGCTCGCGAAAGGTGTGAAATGCCGACCTCACGCAAACCCCGCCTGAAGACCGCGGACGCCGTCACCGTCAAGGCCATCCACGATTCCGCCACCCGACTCTACGAGAAGGTGAAGCGGCGCGGCAAGCCGGAGCTGCAGTTTCCGGTGCGGGCGCTCTCAAACGTCCGTTACGACGGAAAAGCCGGCTACTTCGAGATCGGTAAGGCCAAGAAGATTCGCACCCTGAGCGTCAACACGGTCAAGACCTTCGCTCAGACGATGCGCATGATGGTGCTGTCAAAAGATCTGGTCGAGACAAACGATTTCGCCACCAAACGGGACGCCTATTACCAGTCCAAGAACTGGGGCGAGGCGATGTTCCAGGAGCAGACGGAATCAGACACCGTCATGGACGACATCGAGGCCATGTTCTCAATGTACAAGGTCAGCCGGGAGCAGCTGCGGTTCATTCCCGACGAGCATGGCGGCGCGGTTGCCGGTGATCTCATCGTCTACGACACCGATCTCGAGACCGGCAAGGAAGAACGCATCGACTGCACACGCTTCGGTTCCGGCGCCTATTCGATCCCGAGCCTCACCGAGCACCTGAACTTCGAGACCAAGGCCAAGTTCGTGCTCTGCATCGAGACCGGAGGGATGTTCCAGCGCCTGCAGTCGCACAAATTTTGGAGGAAGGCGAACTGCGTCCTGGTGTCGATGGCCGGCGTGCCCACGCGCGCTACCCGGCGCTTTGTGCGGCGCCTCGCCGATCAGTGCAAGCTACCTGTGTATGCCTTCGTCGACTGTGATCCTTACGGCATCTCGAACATCTACCGCACACTCAAGGTGGGCTCCGGAAACGCCGCCCACATCAACCAGTTCTTCTGTGTGCCCCAGGCCCGTTTTTTGGGCGTCACTCCACAGGACATTCTCGACTACAAGCTGCCGACCCATCCGCTCAAGGATGTCGATATCAAGCGCGCCAAGGACGCCCTCAAAAACGATCCATTCTTCAAAATCCACAAGGAGTGGGCGCACGCCATTCAGCAGCTGGTGAAAATGGGCGTGCGCGCCGAGCAGCAGGCACTGGCGAAGTGGGGATTGAATTACGTCATCGACAAGTATCTGCCCGCCAAGCTCAAGCACAAGGACCGATTTCTACCGTAACCGGGCGCCCAGCAGCCCCGGAGCCTGCTGGTTTACATTCTTAAGGAGGATTTCTCTTGGACAAACAGTACGACAAGCCACCCGAGATGGGCATCGATCCCGCCAAGAAGTACTGCGCGACCCTGAACACATCCCGGGGAAATATTGTAATCGAACTTTTCGCCGATCGTGTCCCCCGCACGGTCAACAACTTCGTGTTTCTGGCCCGCGACGGTTTCTACGACGGGGTCACCTTCCACCGCGTCATTCCCGACTTCATGGTCCAGGGCGGGGATCCCACGGGCACGGGCACCGGCGGCCCCGGGTACCGTTTCGAGGACGAGTTCCATTCCGAACTGCGGCACGACGGGCCCGGAGTGCTATCGATGGCCAACGCCGGCCCCAACACAAACGGCAGCCAGTTCTTCATCACCCTCGCGCCCACACCCCACCTGGACGATCGACACAGTGTCTTCGGCAAGGTGGTCAGCGGGCTGGATGTCCTGCAGAAGATTGCGCCACGGGATCCAAACCGCGACCGCACGCCCGGCGATGCCATTGAGTCGATTCAGATCCAGGAGAATTGACTCAGCGCCGGCGCAAGGCATCCCAGGAAGAACGCCTGCGGCGCTCTTCCTTCGCCTGTTAGGCGGACGCATACGCTTCGAGCCCCTCGGTGTGGCACACCCCGGGCTGGTGGGTCTGCTAGCGCGCCTCCCCTGGGCCACAATGCAAGGCGAGCCTGCGCGAGGAGTTGCTCGGACATCCGGCCGGAGGTGTCTGCGGCATGCGTGTTCCGGCGCGTGAGCCGCGGGCGCTGTATTCTGATCTTCTGGCGTTGAGCGCCCGGGTGGCTTAGGCGCCCGATTTGATCTTGTCGAGGACTTCGCGGGCCTGCTGGGCGACGCGGTCAGCTTCGCCACGGCTCAAGAGCGGTTGCAGGTGCTCGCGGGCGCGATCCAGCTTGCCGATCATGTAATAAATCTTGCCGAGCTCGAGGTGGGCGATCGGCGCGCGCTCGCTCCTCGGAAACCGCTCGATCAGGGCGGTGAAGGCACCGACGGCCAGCTTCAACTGCTCGAGCTGCAGATGGTTCTCGCCCAGGTAAAACAACGCCTCCGCGACACGCGCCGGCTGGGGAGACATGGCATTGCCTTCCTCCACCGCCTCCTGCAGGAAATAGCTGCTCGATCCCAGCAGGGAGTGACGGCGGTACGTCAACCCCATTTCCAGCAGCGCCTTGAAATCGCCCGGCTTCTCCGCAAGCCGCTGGCTCCATGCGTTGAATTCGGAGATATCCTCCGGTATTCGCCCCAGCAGCTTGAGGAAGCGCTGCGGGCCGGCGTAACCGTCGAGGCGCACCAGCGACATGCCGTACGAGTCGGTCATCAGGACCGCCGGCAGGGCCCAGACCTCGAAGCTTCTCGCGATATTTGGATTGCGGTCGAAGTCGATGCGCACGGGCACGAAGCGGCGGACAGCTTCCATCACCTTGGGATGCCGGAAGGTATTCTTCTCCATCATGTGACAGGGCCCGCACCAGTCCGCCCAAAACTCGATGAGCATGGGCCGGTTTTCTTTCCTGGCAATCGTGAACGCCCTGTCGATGTCATTCTGCCACGCAATGCCCCCCTGTTCCGCCCCGGGGGGACGCGAGGGAGCTGCCGGCACCCTGGGAAACTCGGACGCCAGGAGAAGAGGCAGAACGCAGACCAGTGCCGGCAGAGAAAATCGGTTCCGCTCTCTATGCATCGTTCTGATAGAACTCGCAGCGGTCCTGGTAGGAACACCAGCGGCAGAGCACGGTCACGTTCGCCGGATATTCCGTGCAGGCCTGAATGACGCGGATCCGTTCTTTGGTGCTCTCGCGCAACTGCTCCAAACGCCCGGCGTCCACCTGCGTCCGGTGCGTGTGCCCAAAGCTCACGAAATGGCGGATGAGACGGATAGCGGGAGCTTTTGGAAATTCCCGTTGCACCCCTATCTGGTAGAGAGCCAGCTGCGGATCCGCGTCCACGTCCTTATCCGACGGCAGCCGCGAGGTGGTCTTGTAGTCATGGATCTCGAGGGCTCCGTCCTCGGCCCGTGCCAGGCGATCGATGAATCCCCTGAGGGCCGGCCCACCGTCCTCCGAGAGCGGGATATGCACCCGGAGCTCCATGGCCAGCGTCTCGGTGGGATCGTCACGGCCGGTGGTCTGGAAGTAGGTGATCAGACCGCGCTCCCCTGTTCTCCGGTAATGCTCGACCGTCATGTTTCGCTTGACGATGCGCACATCGTCGCACCACTTACTCCTCCAGGATTCCCGGTACGCCTCGATCAGTTCGTGCAGGCCCACCGACTCGCCCAGCCCCCGCCGGCCGTACCACTCCTCCAGCGCGTCGTGCACGCGTGAGCCCATGAATGCCTCGATGGTCGTCGGCCCTTGCGGAATCTTATCGATGTACTGGAACTTGTAGCGGTAGCGGCAGTGGTCGAAGGTGTTGAGTCGCGAGTAGGAGTAGACCTCTTGCCGAGCGTTCATCGCCCGGCTGAGCTCTCGCGCACCATGCGACGACGCACGCGCAGGCTCTCGCCCGCTTTCAGGTCGTAGCGCAGGGTCAGATCCTTGTATCCCGAATGCTTCACGACAATCGTGTGCTCGCCCGGGGGCAGCGACAGAACGTCCGGGTAACCGTCGAAATCATCGGCAATGCCAATCAGATCGCCGTCCAGCCAGACCTCAGCCTTGTCAGGTTTGATCTCGAGGTCAATCACGGCGATGGCCGGAACAACGACCGCGGCAGGAGCGTAAGGGCCGGCATACCCGTATGGCCACCCGCTGTAGTACCCATAGTAGGGATAATCGTAGTAAGGATAGCCGTAGTAGGGATAGCCATAGTGCAGATATCCGAAATTGACGCCGAAGCTGTAGTGGCGGGAATAGCCATAGTGGTGGCCGTAGTGGCCCCCGTGTTGGCCACGCCTCGCGGCACGGTAGGTGTGACCGGAGCGGGGGTGGTGGTCGGAACGGTAGTGACCGCCGGAGCTGTAGTAACCGCTCGAGCGGTAGCGACGCCCGGAACCGTCGTAGGCACTCGAACGCTGGCGGTGTCCGGAGCGATACTGGCTCCCCGAGCGGTAAGCACTCCTGGAGCGGCTGTGCCCTCCTGAACGGTACGCGCTCCTAGAGCGGTTGTGCCTCCCTGAACGGTAAGCGCTTCTGGAGCGGTTGTGCCCTCCTGAACGGGCGTGGCTCCCGCTACGGACCTTATGGCCGCCCGACTGCCGGCCATGGTTTCGCGGATGCGCGCTCCCCCTCGCGTGCGCCAGATCGCTGAGTCCGAGGAATGCCGCCAGCCCCACCGCGCAGGCGAGTGCGATCCAGCGCCCTGCCCGGTACCTTTGCTCAGTCCGGCACAATCCCGGCGGGAGATCCGATCTCTGAACTGTAATTTTCTCGGGGGTCATATCGGGCACCCCTTTCGGCACAGGAGAGCGGCTCAATTGCCGCATGGTGAAAATTATACTGCACTCTGAGGGAGGCGGCGAGGATTCAGGGGGTGGCCACTTCGCCGGCGGCAGCTCTGAGGTCCTTCTCGTCGGCGGCGGCGCGGCGCGCCTCCCAGCGCACAATGACCTCTCCGAGGGAGGTCTCAAAGATCTCCTGCGCCAGTACCCGCGCGACCGCGGCTCCGGCCTGCTCCGGCCCCTGGCCGAGGGCATAGCGTTCGGCGCGTCCCCTCCCCAGCTCCGCACCGTCCCTGGCATCGAGCCATATCGCCTCGGCCAGACCGTGTCCGACCCGGAGAGGCCCCCCGTTCTGCTCAACAATTTCGCCCCCCTCACCCACAGGGCTGTCCTCCAGCTCCACACCCTCCAGGTCCGGGCCTGCCTCAGTCTTTAGCAGCACCGCCAGCACGATCGCGTTTCCCTCGAGCGCTTCCGGGACTCCCCGGGCGGCCTGGGCATGGAGAGAGCGCACCCACTCGACCAGGTCCTCGGCCTTTGGCGATTGTGCGCTCATTCCCGTACGCCGCACCCTCTGCACCAGCCGCCGGATCGCATGGCCGGCAACCGGAAGCATCTCCTCCATGTCGGCGACCAGAACGATGACCGGCGGCAGCTCTCTCTGGCGCCGCAACACCGTCACCTGGGTTTTGAGGGCCTCTTCCACGGAACGCAGCCTCGGGGTGGGGCTGGCCAGGGCGTGGCGCCTCTCCGCCAGGAGGTGGTCGAGCCCCTCCGCAAGCGCGGTCATCACATCCGAGAGGCTCGACGCGCTGCTGGCGTCAGCGCCGGCTCCGAACACCTTACGGGATCGGCAGCCCACGAGCTTGGCTACCAGGTAGAACCTCCCGTCGAGGGCGTAGATCTGTCCGGTGATGACAGCGTCGACACCAACTTCCTCCCCCAGCTCGGCAGCCGCGTCTCCCTGAACCAGTGCCGTCATGCGCGGAAGGGTGCGCCGGGATCGGTCGCGGACCGATTCCGGTCCCACGATCTCCCAGTCGGGGTTGAGCCCCAGGGCCTCGCTCAGGAGCTCGGCCACACGCCAGCCGATCCGAGAATTGGAGCTTTCAACATACTCGAATGGCAGAACCGCAACGCGCAGGAAGGGCTCGCGCGCCTCGGCACCCTCCATGGACGCGGCATCCTGCGAGGAAGCAGCATCGCTCTCGGTCTGCGCCCGAGCGCCTGCCGCGAGCGGCAGAGCCACCAGGAGAGCGGCCCCGATGAGGCACATGCTTGGGCTCAAGAAATTAGGGAGAGTGGGTGCCGGCGGGAGAGAGTTCGGGTTGGGAGGTACAGACGCCAATGCGATTGCGCCCCTTCTTCTTGGCTTCGTAGAGACCGGCATCGGCCTTGCTGATGATCGAGGTGGCATCCATTCCATCGTCAGGATAAGTCCCGATACCGCCGCTGATGGTGACCTTGCCGCCCGGGTTCACCGGATGGGGGGGCGTGAACGTCTCCGCTTCTATGGCAACCCGGAACTTCTCGGCTGCCAGCATGGCGTTGTCTCGATCAGTGTTGGGAAGGATGATAATGAACTCCTCGCCGCCGTACCGCGCAGCGACGTCGTCCTCCCGTGCGGCATCCCGGATCACCTTCGCCACCCGCTTCAGGCACTCGTCACCTGCCAGGTGGCCGTGCGCGTCATTGTACTTCTTGAAGTAATCAATGTCGAAGATGAAGATCGACACCGGGTAGCGGCCCTGCTGCGCCTTGGTGAGTTCCTCTGTGAACCGTTTCTGGAAGTACCCTTTGTTGTGGAGCTGCGTGAGACCGTCCGTGTTGGCCGCAGCTTGGATCTTGTTGAACTGAAAAATGTTGGTCAGCGCCATGGCGCCCAGATCCGCCACCATCTCGACCAGGCGCTTCTCGGCCTTCGGAGGGCGGCGGCGGATTCCCCCCACGCTGATGACGCCCAGCAGCGCGTTATTGTGCCGGATCGGCGCGCACAGCTCCATTTCAAAGTTGGCGTGCGCCTGAATGTCAAAGCTGGCGCCGGCGCTTCGCTCTTCGAGCTCGAAGTTCGTCCGGTCCATGGCATCCTGGGCCCCGGAGCGTGCTATCCAGCCGATCCGCCCTTCACCATACTTCACGAGATCGCCAAGCTTCATCGATCCGGTCCTCTCAAATCCTTTCAGGCCGCCGACGAACAGGACCTTGTGCGCCTCGACCGCGTAGAAAATGATGATTTTCTTCGGCTCGAAGATATAGTTCAGCATTTCGATCATGAGGGGGGCGACCTTGCGCTTCTCCTTGATCGAGTTGATGCGCTTCGTGAGATCGGGCAGCAGCATGAAGTAGCTGAAAAGCGAGCTCGATTCGCTCTTCAAGTCTTCAATCGTCTTGCGCAGGCTGCGGACGAGCTGCGGGTCCCCGCCCTCCAGCACCTTGAGCGACTGCGAGGACCGGGCCCCGGCCGGGGCACGCGGAATCGGCCCGGGATCGGAGGGCCCCGGTACGGAAGGGCCTCGAACGGCCCAGCGCGCAAAGGAGAACAGGACAACCCCCGACACAAGAAGCACGAAGGCGTTCTCCTGCACCCAGATCAGAAGCTCAGCCAGGTTGTAGCTCTCGGGCACGGTCGCTCGTTTACAGGCGGGCTCCTCGCCCGCCTGTCCGACTCATAGATACTCTTCCATCAAACCCACAAAATGGGAGAGATGGAAGGCAGATTAAATATAAAGACTGTTAAATTGAAGTCAATTGGGCCCGGAGTGGCTTCCAGGTCGGTACATTAAGCCGGCTCCGGCAGGCGCCGGAACAACATCTCCCTGAGCCCGACCCTGAGGAATGTTGAGCTCAGCACCTCGAAGCCCTCAAACATCCCCTGGACGTCGCGGTTCTGGTGCACGAATCGCACGACGGTGCGGTCCGGCTGCAGAATATGGTCCAGACTCTCCTCGCCACGGATGCGCATGCGCCGACGGTACTCCACCGAGGCGAGCCTCACCGAGTCAAAGAAGGCCCACACCATGCCCCCGGGACGCAGGCGGGCCCGGAACTCACCCACCAGAGCCGTGGCCGCCTCCACCGGCATGAGATCAAGAAGGTTCCAGCACACGACGACGTCGAAGAGGCGGTCGTCGGGACACCGTTCGGCGAGCAGCGGTGGCGGGGCAGGGCCCGGGCGCACCCGCCGCACCCGGGTCACCGTGGTGGGCTTTTCGGGTCGGGGCAGGGCCACCGCCAGATCTTCCACCCACACCCGACAACCGCAGTGCGCGAAAAACTCCAGCGTCGAGCCCTCAGCAGAGCCGAGATCGAGCACGCATGGCTTTTTTATGCGATGCAGCCGCCGCGCGAGCGGCTTGAGCGCGTGCGTGGCATGCACCAGGTTGACGGGCTGCCCGTCGGGGACGGTACAGATAGGATCCTGGGGTAGCTTGCGGATGAAGACCATGATTGCAACAGGGGGGTCGAGGAACAGGGCCGGGGGTTACCCTTCCCCCGGCCGTCACCCCGTTAGAAGCAATCCCCGTGAGCGGCTTACAGCACGCTCAATTCTTGAAAGCGGCGGCGGACTGGGGAGCTTTGCCGGCAAACGCAGCTGATCCGGCGGCACGCGAAACATTGCGATCGCCCGAGCCGGAATCTGAACTCTTCTTCTGCATGTCGACGCTACCGCGAAAGTGCGCCCCATCAGAAATCACGATGCGGGGCGAGGTGATATCTCCCGTCAGGTGGCCGCTGCCGGCAATCTCAACTTTCTCCTTGGCGTAGACGTTGCCGGTGACATCTCCCTTGATGATGATGGCGTTGGCGTGCACGTTGGCCTGGATCTTCCCTTTTGAGCCAATGGTGAGGTTATGGTTCTTGAGCTCGATCTTCCCCTCCACCTTGCCTTCGATGGTGAGGTCCTCGTCACCGCTGAGCTCGCCCTTGATGAAGATCGACGGGCCGATGTTCACCGGCGAAGCATTAGACTTCCGCTCGGCGGCATCGAACTGAGGCCGGCTTGGTGCCGACTGCGCCGGATGGCCTTCCTTTGCTTCTTTGCGTTCCCACATACACATGCCTCCTTTAGGTTCGACGCGGCCTCTACTTGCTGCAGACCCCGGAACGAAACGGCCGCGCTCTGATTGATAATTCCTGGCTGGTGGGTTTTCAACCCGGCGCGCGAAAAAATCCCTACAAACAGGAGCGTAACTGTTCAGTTCTGTCCGCCCGTGGACGCACGACCGGTAGCTGCTCTGTTACCGGAGCGGGTTAACTACCTGGCAATACAGGTGGAGTGCACCGCCGGCTTCACAAAGCCTGGGGGGCAAGCGTGCGGGGGAAAACAGTGCTTCGAAAGGCGGGGGCTCAGGGAATATCGACGCTTATGTGGCCGGCACCCCGGTTCCCGGCTTGATCGCTGGCTCGAACTCCGAGAAGGTGCTCTCCCGATGTGTCGATCTCGACATCAGCCCGAAAACGCTCGTCGAGCGAGTCGGACACACCATCGAGCGGATTGAGCGCCGTCCACTCACCGCCGTCCAGGGCGTACTCGGCGCCGTTTACCGGAGAGAAGTCGTCCACCACCTCAAAGCTGAGCTCCACGGCATTCCCCTTGACGACAGCCTGCAGCGCGCGCACCCTGGGTGGCCCATTGTCGATCACGAAAGGCTCGCTCTCGGCCTCACCCGTGAGCGCTTCCTCCGGGACGTTGGAGGCACGATCGTCCGTGACTATTTTGATCTGGTAGCGGCCGTCCGGCAGCGATGTCGTGTCGAAAACGTGGAAACTGCCGCTGACGCCCGACTCCAGGCTCGTCCACGCCCCTTTGCCGTACCTCCGGTAAAACAGATCGGAGACGAGGTCATCCTTGTTGGGGTCGCGCGCAGTCCACGAGATGGTCTGTTTTCCCTTCTCGAAGCTGCGCCGGGTCGGCGGTTTGCGGGCCGACGATGGCGAGTTCGAGCCGCGCCCCTTCGCCTGGTTTTGCTTCGAGCTGCTGGCGCTCTTGACGAGGCGCAGCACCACGCCCCGATCCTCGAGCCTCACCGAGATGACTTCGGGCGCCATGTTGCGCTGCCGGTAATACGCCTCCACGTTCCGCAGCGCGGGGCTCGATTTGCCGCGCTCCGACTTCAGCCTGGCTCTCCACTGAAGGAAACGCGCGGCCGGAGAAGAGATCTCCGCCTCCTGTCCCCGCATCTTCAGCTTGCGCCAGCGGCTCCAGGTGTCACCGGGCCGCTTGGTGTTTCCCGACCGGACCTCCAGCTCGAGGCTGGAGCCGCGGGCCATCTCCGCCTCCCAGCGCAGCTTCCCCCACTCCGAGAAAATTTTCGCGTCCTTCACCGGCGAGGTGTAGGTCCCCTCCTCGGCGCTTCGGGGGCCGAGCCTGACGACGGAGCCAAGGTTGCTCGTCGCCACGGCCCAGGCGCCCCCGCCCACAGACAGCAGGGAGGTGGCCTGAGCACCCTCGAGCGAGGCCCAGCGCCCGGCCTTGCCGTTGGGCTGGATGCGCAGCACAGCGGCGGGCTCGCCAATTCCAGCGAGCAGGGTCTCATCCTCTGCGACGGCGAGCGAGTAAACGGTTTCGGTGGCCGACTGCCATAGCTTTGTCGGGTAGCCGTCGGGCCGGATCTCGAACAGCGCGGTGCCGCGCGGGCCACTGTCCGACGATGGACCGCCCCGTTTAGTCTTCTTCGAGGAAGAGGGCTCGTCATCCGAAGTGGATGCGGTCACGGTGATGGTGACGTCCGCCTCCGGCTTCTTCTTGCTGCCCCCGGGAGCGCCCTTCCCCTTGGAAGAAGATTTGCCGCTCGACACGCCGAGCGCGGCTGCATACAGCACGCCTTCGGCGTTCACCGCCAGGGCCGCGACTTCCTTCCCGGGCGCATCATAGAGAACATAAGCCTCTCCCTCCGGGCTCAAGCGGTAGATGTAGGCATTCTCGGCGGTGCCGAGGAAGATGTCCCCGGTCGGGCCCACCGCGAGCGAGCGGAAGTGACGCTCCTCGCTCCGCAAGAGGGTCTCCGAATTGCCGCGCTCATTGACTCGATAGAGCACGGCCGGATCGCCCGTGGCCACGAGCAGATCCCCGCTTGCATCCCAGGCCAGTGCCCACACGTAAGTTTCCGGGGGATCGAACAGCTCTCCTGAGGTGCCATCCGGTCCGATGCGGTACACCTTGCCGTCCGGCGAGCTCGCCACGATCAGGGTGTCATCCACCGCGACCAACAGCGCCTGCACGATCGGCTCTTCCGCGTCGAACACGAGCCGAGGCTCGGCGCCCTGCTCGATGGCGAAGACCTCGCCCTCGTTGCCGGTACCGGCGTAGAGCACTCCGTCACTGCTCCGGGCAAGGCACCAGACCTGGGCCGAAGGCCACTCGTGAAGCTTCTCCAGGCTCGGTGCCAGGGCGATCGATCCGTCCCACTGCAGGGACACGTTCTCCGGTTCGCCCCCTGTCGCTCCACTGAAGCGCTCTATCCGCCAGATTGCAGGTTCCACGGCCAGCAGCGGGGTCGAACAGGCCAGGACCGCGAGAAATGCAGTGGCCTGATGCTTGATCAAAGATTGCAGTTTCATCGTTGGCGAAGCCCCGATCGAGGTCAGTTCTTCTTGACGCGGAGGGTCAACCTCCGTCCGCCGTATACCGTCCCATCCAGTGTAATGTAATCTTCCGAGAGCGTCTCCTCCCGGACCGGTGTGAAATCCCCACGCACTTCCGCGGAGCGCAGGACCCTCATCACCGACAGCGGCAACGCGGGCGCCAGGCGATCCTTGAGAACGCCGCCTTCGGATTTGCGGACCAGGCGCACGTAGAGGCGGTCAAAGCGCGGCAGATTCTCGAGAACCTGCATCATCTGCTCGAGCGTCTCCGACTGGGTGAGGCGCGTCCGCAGCAGGGCCTGCTCGTACATCCAGAGAGACTGTCCCCCGCCGGCGATGATCGAGATCTTGCCCTCTGGAAGGCTGGCCGGAACGCGCAGTACGAAATCGTGATGGGTGCGCTCGCCCCGGTACGGACGTAGGAACACCCGCAAGGTCACCTCTTCACCCGGCGCCACGCGCGAGCTGCTGAGCCAGAGATCCTCGATAGCCGTGAAGTTGAAGGAGGGCACCTGCCTGATGGCGACCTCGAGGCCACGCACACGCGGTGTCTCGAACCGGTTCGCGTACAGGACTGCGAAGATCGATGTCAGGTAGCCGGCGGCGGTTTGCTGGACCGTCAGCGGTGCCCCCATGCCGCTGAACAGATTGTTCAGCCGGAATTCGGGGTATCCCTCGAACTTCAGCACCGCCTCCATCGACACGGTCGAGGGGCGTGAAAAGTCGAGCGCATTGACCATGCTTCCGGCCAAGGCAATCTCGAGAATGAGCGGGGCCCAGGTCGGGTCGCG
>JAPUKU010000069.1 GCA_027295505.1 Acidobacteriota bacterium | reverse complement strand
CTCCTCTGCTTCGTGAGTCTGGCTCTTCTCACGGTGGGACTCTCACCCACGGGGTTGCATCGACTTCTGGTCACGCCAAAACGCGCACGAAAAACAGAGACCTGTCCTCTCGCGAGGACATTGCCGCGACACCCAGCGCCGTTCGTCTCGCTGGGTCGCGCCGTGTAGTTGTGGTTCCTCAGAAAATTCTCCATGGACATCGGGGATGGTTCCGTCCGAGGAGGCAGAGGACAAGAGGCGACCTGTAAGTGGTCTACGTGGGCGACCTTGTCAGCGCCCATTGACTTCCAGGTCATCTGTCGTCTAAAGTCTGGGCTCTATGCGACGCACTGCCATATCGACCCTCTTGGGAGTGTTCCTCCTCGGCCTATCAGGCTGGGCGCAGGCTCATCTCCACCCGGCATGGTCCCACACGGAGGGCAAGACGGGCGATCACCGACACGCTGCTTTGGTTCACACGCAGCAGGCTCACGGAGAGCCGCGCTCCAACTCTGAGTGGGGTGGAACCGACCATCGCGACGATCATAGCAGGGTGGTTTACGTTCCCTCTTCGTCGCTCCGGCCGAAGATCGTTGACGCCCCGACAACTGTTGCAACCATCGCAGTGGGCCTGCCCACCGAACCAGAGCGTTGTTCGAAGCTCGAGTTGCCGGCCAGGACGAACCCACGTGACCCACCTGCGCTGAGCCTCCCAGCCCCCCGCGGCCCTCCCGCCTAGAAAATCTCATCTCGAACATGCCGCATCGGCATGTTTCCTTCCTCATTCCGTTCCAGATCGACGAGGCAAATTGGTATGTCTTTTTCGGGCCGCATTGCAATTGTGCTGTCAGTTCTGTGCTGTTCTTCGTTGGCAAACTCGGCCGTAGGCGACGGTCTGCCTGAGAACGACCCTCGGTCGGAGAAAGTCTGGCTGCAAGGGCGGGGATGGACCGAACACTCGGACCCTTCGCAACTGAAGGAACCCGTGGATGAACTCACGCTGCGCGACGCGGTGGCCTTGGCGCTCCTTCGGAGTCCCGACCTCACGGCGTTCTCCTGGGAAAAGCGCGCCCGTGAAGCAAGGGTCCTCCAGGCAAGGCGTCACCCCAATCCAAAGCTGGAAGCACTCGTGGAGAACCTCGGCACTGACCGGGATCACATCACCGGCGGCCGGCAGACGACCCTTCGGCTGGGCCAGTTGATTGAACTGGGCGGCAAGCGCTCGGCGAGGATGGCAGTCGCATCTCTCGAGTTGGACGTGGCTGGCTGGGATTATGAGATTGCGCGTATCAACCTCTTGAGTCGGGTATCGCGGTCGTTTGTCGACGTATTGAGTGCGCAGAGGCGGACCGCCCTTGCGGAAGAGGCGGTGAGCCTGGCAGAACGAAGTGCCGGCGTGGTCTCGGAGAGGGTAGAAGCCGGGAAGGCATCTCCCATCGAGGAGACCAAGGCTAGCGTGGCCGTCGCCACCGCGCGCATCGGACTGGACCGAACCAGGCGGAGGCTGGAGGCGTCCCGAAGGACGCTCTCCGCAACCTGGGGCACCACGTCGCCCAGGTTCCAGAGCGTGGTGGGCGATCTGAACGCCATCGGTCCTGTCCCGGCGCTGGATCTCCTGGCTCAGCTTCTCACCCGACACCCCGAGTTGGCCCTCTGGGCGACAGAGGTATCGCTTCGGCAGGCGACGGTCGACCTGGAGGAGGCCAGGCGTGTTCCGGACTTGACTGTGGCCGGCGGGTATCAGCGCTATTCCCTCGGGGAAGGCGCAGACACCTTCCTTGTAGGCATCAGCATCCCGCTACCCCTGTTCAACCGTAACAGGGGCAGAATCGAAGAGGCCCGTCACCAGGAAGCAAGAGCAGAGGAACATCGACGCGCGGCGCATCTCCGCCTCGGCCTCGCCCTCGCCGCCAGCTATGAAGCGCTTTCGTCGGCCTACTCCGAGGTCACGGCTCTCAGAGACACTGTGCTTCCAGCGGCGCAGGACGTCTTCGACGTCGTGACCGAGGGATACCGTCTCGGGAGATTTGGCCTGCTCGATGTTCTCGATTCGCAACGGACGCTCTTTGATGTGCGCCACCAGTACCTGCGAGCGGCGGCGGACTACCACAAGGCGGTGGTTGATGTGGAGCGCCTGATCGGCGCCCCTCTCGATTCCGCGGAACTACGACAGGACGGAGATTTGCCAAGATGAGAATTCCAGAGACCCTTCTGAGACTCGCAGTCCTTGCCCTGACCGGGATCGCTGTTTCCTGCGCAGAGGTTGAGACCGGCGAACCACACTCCCCTGCCGCTTTCACCCTGGGAAACAACGAGGACACTCCCATGAAAGGCCCTTCCGGTGGCCGACTGCTCACGGAAGGCGATTTTCAATTGGAAGTCACGATCTATGAACGCGGCGTGCCTCCGGAGTTCCGCGTTTACGCATTCGAAGCAGGGAGACCCATCCCCCTGAGTGAGGTCCAGGTGACCATAGAACTGCATCGATTGGGTAACCGCGTGGATGTGTTTGCGTTCCAGCCGGAGAACGATTACCTCCACGGAGACAAGGTGGTCGAAGAGCCGCATTCCTTCGACGTCCTGGTCATTGCAAAATGGAAGGGAAACGCCTATCGCCTGAAGTATTCCCAGGTCGAGGGTCGCACGGAGTTGGGTCCGGAAGCCGTGAGAAGAGCTGGAATCGTCGTGGAGGAAGCGGGCTCTGTGCAGATGCGGAGAGTATTCGAACTCCCCGGAGAGATCGCGCTCGATCCCGACAAGGTCGCGCATATCGTGCCACGCTTCAGCGGAGTTATCACGGAGGTACGAAAGAGCCTGGGGGACCAGGTCAGTAAGGATGAGGTCATCGCCGTTGTCGACAGTCGAGAGCTGGCCGCATCCAAGCTGGGGTACATCCAGGCAATACGCAAACGGGAGTTCGCCCGGATTTCGTTTGAACGGGAAGAACGGCTATGGAAGAAGAGAATATCAGCCGAGGAAGAATACCTGGCCGCGCAACAACTCCTTCAGGAAACAACCCTCACGTTGGATGGCTCAGCACAGAATCTCAGGGCGCTTGGACTCCGGGCTGCGGAGATCAAACATCTCGCGGAGCGTCACGAAGCCAACCTTGCACGCTACGAGATCCGCGCTCCATCAGCCGGAACTGTCATCGAGAAACATGTCGCCCTCGGAGAGGCTGTCAAGGAAGATGCCGACCTCTTCACCATCGCCGACCTCAGCACGGTCCTCGCCAAGGTCACGGTCTACGGGAAGGACCTCCGATACGTCCGTGTGGGGCAGGAAGTAAGGGTGCAGTCGGACATCTTGGGTCTTGAAGTGCCGGGGACAGTTGCCTACATGGGGCCTCTCCTGGGAGCCGAGACACGGACTGCCACGGCGCACGTCGTACTGGGTAACCCGGACGGGAACTGGCGTCCTGGCGTCTTCGTCACGGTTCATCTCACTCGAGAGGAGTTCACCGCGCCGGTCGCTGTTCGCTTGGAAGCGATTCAGACATTCCGCGACTGGGATGTCGTTTTCTTTCAACACGGCAATCTCTTCGAGGCCCGTCCCCTGGAACTCGGTCGACGGGATGAAGAGTGGGTCGAGGTGCTGGCCGGTCTCTCGGCGGGCGAAAGATATGTCGCCAAGAACAGCTTCGTCATCAAAGCGGACGTCCTGAAGTCCGGGGCGACCCACGACCATTAGCAGCCGCATGCCGGCCGAGATGGACCCGTTCGGGTTGCCACGACCGAGAAGCATGAACTCCGCATTCGAGGAAAAGGAATCATGGTCGAACGACTACTGACGTTCAGCATTCGCAACCGCTGGTTCGTCCTCTTGGGCACGTTGGCCGTTGCCCTGCTCGGGGTGTACAACTTCCAGGAACTGCCCATCGACGCGGTCCCGGACATCACAAACGTCCAGGTACAGATCAACACCGAAGCTGCGGGATTTTCACCCCTCGAAGTAGAGCAGCGCATCACCTTTCCTGTCGAGACGGCGATGGCCGGCCTTCCGGAGCTTGATTACACCCGTTCCATCTCACGATATGGCCTCTCGCAAGTCACCGTTGTGTTCCACGACGGAACGGACATCTACTTCGCCCGGCAGCTCATCAGCGAACGGATCCAGGAGGTCAAGGGAAATCTTCCACCGGGACTCGAGCCGGCCATGGGGCCTGTCGCTACCGGGCTGGGTGAGATTTTTCTCTGGACGGTGGAACCGGAACCAGGAGCCTTGCGGTCAGACGGACAGCCGTACAGTCAGACGGATCTTCGGACGATTCAGGACTGGATCATCCGCCCACAACTGAGAAATGTCCCCGGCGTGGCCGATGTCAATACGATAGGTGGCTACGTCAAGCAGTTTCACGTAACACCCGAGCCAGCCAAGCTCATCGCATACGGCCTCACCTTCCAGGATGTCCTGGCAGCCCTGGGCAAGAACAACTCCAATGTCGGAGCAGGATACATCGAGCACAGCGGCCAGCAGTATCTGATCCGCGCCCCCGGCCAGGTCAAGAATATCGAAGAAATCGGCCGGATCGTCGTCGGTCATCGCGAAGGAATCCCCATCTACGTGACGGACGTGGCAGAGGTCCTCCTGGGAGAAGAACTACGGACCGGCGCCGCAACGCAGAACGGCCAGGAAGTCGTTCTCGGGACCGTCTTCATGCTGATGGGCGAAAACAGCCGCACGGTGTCCCAGCGCGTCGCGGCAAAGATGGCGGAGGTCAATGAGACGTTGCCCGACGGGGTCGTCGCCAGGACGGTTTATGACCGTACCAACCTTGTGAACGCCACCATCACCACCGTCAGAAACAATCTCCTGGAAGGCGCAGCACTGGTGATCGTCATCCTCTTCCTTCTCCTGGGAAACCTCCGGGCCGCGTTCTTGACGGCCCTCGTCATCCCATTGTCGATGCTCTTCACCATCACCGGCATGGTCAGCAACAAGGTCAGCGGGAATCTGTTGAGCCTCGGGGCGCTCGATTTCGGAATCATCGTCGATGGCGCGGTCATCATCACGGAAAACTGCATCCGTTGCCTCGGGGATGAGCAACATCGAAGGGGAAGGCTCCTTGCTCGTGCGGAACGTTTCCAGGTCGTCCTCCGATCGACCCGGGATGTGTTGCGGCCGAGCATCTTCGGCACATTCATCATCATGGTGGTCTACTTGCCGATCCTGACCCTCACCGGCATCGAGGGGAAGATGTTCCGCCCGATGGCATTCACGGTGCTGATGGCCCTCCTGGGAGCCATGGTTCTGTCCGTGACTTTCATTCCTGCTGCCGTGGCCCTTTTCGTCACCGGACGAGTGGCGGAGCGCGAGAATGCCATCATGAGGTGGGCCAGGAAGGCCTACATGCCTGCGCTGGCATTTTCGCTGAGACACCGGGTCATCATGGTGGCGGGAGCCTGCCTGCTCGTCCTGGCAAGCGGCTTCGTCGCCACAGGAATGGGAAGCGAATTTCTTCCAAGCCTGGACGAAGGAGACATCCTTGTCCACGGACTACGTATCCCCGGCACGAGCCTTACCCAGGCGGTCGAGATGCAGAACGTTCTGGAGAAACGGATCAGAGAGTTCCCCGAGGTGAGCTACGTGTTCGCCAAGATCGGGACAGCGGAAATCGCCACCGACCCCATGCCTCCCAGCGTTGCAGACATCTACGTCATGATGAAGCCTCGACCTCAATGGCCCGATCCTCGGCGCACCAAGGCCGACTTCATCACCCACATGGAGGAAGAACTCAGGAAGATTCCCGGGAACAACTACGAGTTCATCCAGCCCATCCAGATGAGGTTCAACGAGCTCATCGCCGGCGTCCGGGGCGACGTGGCGGTAAAGGTGTTCGGCGACGACATGGAGAAGTTGCAAGAAACCGGCCGGCGCATAGAGAACGTACTCGAGACGATTCCCGGAGCCTCGGACGTCAAGCTGGAACAGACCACGGGCTTACCGGTGCTGACCATCCAGATGGACCGCCGGAAGATGGCCCGATATGGCCTCAACGTCTCGGAGGTCCAAGACGTCATCGAGATTGCTATCGGTGGAAAGAGCGTCAACCAGGTGTTCGAGGGCGACCGTCGGTTCGATCTGATCGTGCGCCTTCCGGAGTATCTCCGCGGCAATATCGAACAGCTCAAGCGTATCCCCATCGCGCTTCCGAGTACGGTGAGCACCGCAGGCTTCACCGGAGGGAGTGACCGCGACCGCCGGGAAGCATCCCGT
>JAPUKU010000068.1 GCA_027295505.1 Acidobacteriota bacterium | reverse complement strand
TCGCCTCGAGGCTGAGAAGACGCGGCTGGAGACGATGTTGGGGGATTTGCAGCAACAGTTCTCCGCTGCGCAAGAGCAGCGCGCGGAGCTTGAAAAGGTGCAGGAGGAACTCCGCGACGCGCACGCGGAGCGGAACCGCCTGCGCGGCGAAGTCGCGGACAAACAGGATACGCTCCAAAGGCAGGAAGCACGCCTTGCCCAGATCCAACAAGAGATCGAGAGGCTTCGCCTCAAGCGCGGCAGCGATTTGAAAGAGGAAACCGACGACCGAATTCTCGCCGACCTTTTAAAGCTTCCACCCTGCCTCGATACGCCCGCACTGCAGTCGAAGCGCGCACTTCGGCCGGAGATAGATGCGCTGCGCGCTGTTCAGACCTATCTCCGAGAGAACGGCCTAATTTTTGACAATGTCACGCTGAATGCTTTCCACACCGCGCTCAAGATCGGCGATGTCAGCCCGCTGACGGTGCTGGCAGGCATCAGCGGCACCGGAAAGAGCCAGCTTCCCCGTCGCTACGCCGAGGCGATGGGCATGCATTTTCTTCAGGTGGCCGTCCAGCCGCGCTGGGACAGCCCGCAGGATCTGCTCGGCTTCTACAATTATATCGAGAGTGGTTATCGCGCGACCGAGCTCGCGCAGGCGATGGTCCATCTCGACCGCTTCAACTGGCCCGAGGAAAGCGAACGCTTCCGGGACCGGATGCTCCTGGTACTGCTCGACGAGATGAACCTGGCCCGTGTGGAGTATTACTTTTCCGAATTCCTGAGCCGCCTCGAGGCACGCCCCCCTGAGAAAGAGGTCAACAGCGAGGCGAAGCGCGCGGCTGCACAGATCACGATCGACATTCGCAGCGCGGTACAGACGACCCCCTACCAGGTGTTTCCCGGCCACAACATCCTGTTCGCCGGCACAATGAACGAGGACGAGAGCACGCAGGCCCTTTCGGAAAAGGTGCTCGACCGCGCCAACGTGCTTTATTTCAGCCGGCCCAGAGATTTCAATCCTGCGCCGCTGGATCTTGAGGTCAAGGCCCCCGAAGACTGGATCTCGCATCGAAGCTGGCGGAGCTGGGTGAAAGGGATGGATAGTCTGGAGGGCGCCGCAAAAGACAAGGTGCGGGCGGTGATCAGCGGGCCCAACGGGCTCAGCGAGGTCATGGCGGCCTGCGGCCGCGCCTTCGGCCACAGATTGTATCAGGCCATCACCTCCTATGTCGCGAATTACCCGGGCGAGCACGGACCGGACATCATTCAGGCCCTGTCCGATCAGGTCGAGACCCGGATCCTGCCCAGGCTGCGTGGGCTCGAGGTCGACCCCAATCAGCAGGGCCTGAATTTGCTGGTGGACCTTGTGCGCGACCAGATCCAGGACGAGGGTCTCGCCTCAGCGATCAATAACGCGATCCAGCGTTCCACGCACACCGGCCTCTTCGTCTGGCGAGGCAGGGAGAACTGACGCCCGTGTCCATGAAAGCTGAAGTAGGGCTCAGGCCATGGGCGTTTTTTACGGGCAGACGACATCTGCGTTCGCTCGATCGCGCGGCACCTAACATCAGACTGGGAGATTATGACCGCCCCTATCTGTTTTGTCCCCCCGCAGAGGTTGACGCCTCCGCCCGACGACTGCGGGATGGACTGCAACTCCATGCGGAATTCAGGGATCATGAGGGGGAACGTCATTGCATTCTGGCGCTGCCGGTCCCGCGCTCGCCGAGAGCCGGGGTCGAGCTGGGGCAGGGCGAGAATCCCGCGCGTGTCATCTGGCCCGAAGCGCCCGACAGGCCTCCGGCAACGCTCGACCCAAAAACGGATGAAGAACGCCGTAGCGCGGAGGCTATGGCACATGTGCAACGCGTGGTGGCACGCATCCACGACGTGGAAGCGGCGCTCGACGACCCGATCAACTTGTGGCAGCGGGTCGCTGAGCTGTGGGAGTCAGCTCAGGATGACGCCGACCCGGACCGCGACATTATCCTGCGCCATGCACGCCTGATGCCTCGCATCATCGAGGAGTTGTTCCGGGCGCCCCGGAATGTGCTGATACGGACGCGGTTCATGCTCCCGTTGAATCGAATTCAGGAAATGGACCGGACGTCGATGCTCTGGCTGGTTCGCCAGCCCTGAACGACGATGGCCGAGCGCGGCGGCGCTGAACAGCGGATTCTCTCACCCGCGCGGGTGGAGACAGCCGATACGCTCGAGAACCGTGTCCTGCGCAGCATGGTAGAACTCGGGCGCAACGTGGCGCGTGAGTATTGCCACAGGAATCCGCACGCTGGGAACACCCTGCGATTCAACCGAGTGGACAAGTATCGCCGCCTCTGCACCCGGGTTGCGCACGGCCTGCGGGAGTTCGGCGTGCGGAAGGCGCCACCGGACGCCATGCCAAACTACGTTCTTCAGAACGACTATGGCTATGCACGGGTCTGGGAAGCCTATCGGGAGCTTCTGCAGCGCTACCGCGAACGAGAGGAACTCTGGAAGTGGCAAGCCCGTAGCTGGGAGGAATTCTGCGCAATCGCGACCGTCGTGGCCCTGTCCCGGCTGTCAGGGGCAAAACTGAT
>JAPUKU010000067.1 GCA_027295505.1 Acidobacteriota bacterium | reverse complement strand
TCCTCAACCCGGGAAGCGTACTACCGGGGGCGCGGGTCCATTCTGCGCATGTCACACGCGAGATGCCTCGGCGGCCAGCCAGCCCGAGTGCGCCGAGGTCTTGGATGGTCAGGGTCATGGGGTCCCTCCTTCGACGCCGATGATATCCGGGCGTCGGGGAGGCAGGGGAGCAGCACCCAAACAGAGACACCTCCGTCCGTTCAGTCGGTAGAGGTGAGCCGGGGCGTCGGGCTCTTCGCCGAGATCGCATTTTGCTTGCGCCCCGCGCCGTAGGGTGCTCACCTGCTCGCAGGAGGAGACCGAAAATGCAGTCTCGTTCTCACGATGGCGTCAAGCTGTGCTTCGAAGAAGCCGGTACGGGTGGCCCCCCGCTGCTGCTAGTTCATGGCTGGACGTGTGATCACACCTATATGGCTCCGCAGTTTGCGCACTTTCAAGAGACCCATCGTGTGATTGCCGTCGATCTACGCGGGCATGGCCAGAGCGACAAGCCGGAGCAGGACTACACTATGGCCGGCTTCGCCGATGACCTCGTGTGGTTGTGTGGCCAGCTCGCTGTCGAGAAGCCGGTGGTCATCGGCCACAGCATGGGTGGCGTGATTGCCGTTGCTCTGGCTGCGCTGTTCCCGGAGGTGCCGAGTGCGATCGTCACGCTCGACTCGCCCATCGTACTGGCTCAAGCCTTTCGGGCTGGTTTCGATCCGTTGATCAAGGCGCTGAAGACGCCCCAGTACCGAGAGGCGCAACGGCAGTTTGTCTCTGATGGGCTCTTCCTCCCGACGGACGATCCCGCTCGAAAGGCACGGATCGTCGAGGAGATGTCCTCCGCGCCGCAGCATGTGATGTCGTCGGCCTTTGAATCCACTGTTTCGTCGGACAATGAAGACATGGTCGAAAAGTGCCAGGTGCCGTTCCTGGTGCTCCTGGCTGCGCAGCCCCTCTCTGATGTCCCTCGTCTGCAGAAGCTCTGTCCCGAGGCTGTGATCGGACAGACGGTGGGGGCGGGCCACTTCCACCAGTTGGAGGTGCCGGCGCAGGTCAATGCCATGCTCGAGCGTTTCCTGGCGACGTCTGCCTCGTAGACGTGAGCGGTTCGAATCCGGCCTCCCAATCGGGCTCTTGGGCGCCTGGCAAGGGAATCATCAACTCTGATTCCGCCGACCAGTTCGGCTCGAATAAGCCCCTCAAGGTGGCTGGGTCAAGGACGGCTTGTCGCCAGGTCGATATCTGATCCAGCCCACGCCTTTCGGAGGCGCTTCTCTACTGCGGCAGCGCGATCGGTCTTGCCCTGTGCCAGGAGGCTCTTCCACAGACCGTGAAGAGACCATCCATTGTTCGGGTAGCGACGGAGGGCTGCCCAGTAAACGACTTCGGCCTCCTCGAATCGTCCGGCTTCCATGAGAACGTCCCCCAGTGTGTGCCGCACCGGATCTCCCCAGTCGGGCGGTTCCACGTACCTCAAACCGTCCTCCATGCGTACGGCCGTTTCCAGGTGCGTCAGCGCGGCTTCGATCTCGCCTCGCTCGGCGGCGATTTCTCCGGCCAGTACGTGGGCGGCGAGCATCAGTAGCTTCCGTGCAGTCGAAGCTCTGGTACGGAGCGAATCCATTCCGTCTCGTGCCGCGGTCGAGCGAACCTGCTCCAGTTCCTTTTCCGCCGCTTCCGGCTTGCCCGTTGCCGCGAAAGCTGAGCCTCGGACGAAGTGCCAAATCCCCTCGACAAACGGCAGATCGGTTCCTGGAGGCTGCATCTTCAAAACGCTCTGCCATTTGCCGAAGCGCCTGGCCGTGAGCAGCGGTCGCACGAACCTCCTCTGAGAGCTGCCGCTGCCCTCGAGCTTTGTCCGCACCATCTCCGCGATAGTCCGTGCCGATTCCATGGCATCTCGGTAATTGCCCTGCCAGACCGCGGCCATGTGGAGAAAGTCGTGAGCATGCACCGGGTGCAAGGTGGAGGAAAGAGGATAGGTGGTGACCCCGATGGGAAGCGGTCGATCACCCCAGGCCTCGACAACCGCCGCGTCGGCAACGAGGGATCTCTTGTTACTCTCGACGGCCTTTGTGTAGAGGCCGGTCCGGATGTAGATGTGCGATGGCATGTGAACGATGTGGCCCGCTCCCGGCATCAGGGCCTCCAGCCGGTCGGCGTGTGGCAGAGCTATTTCCGGCCTCAGAGAGTTTTCCACGATGTGGATGTAGTAATGAGGGGCGCCGGGATGATCGGGCCGGATTTCCATCACATGCTCCAGAGCCGCGATCGCCTCGGACGTGCCTGGGCGAGGGGTTCCATCCGGCCAGAAATAGTCCCAAGGGGACATCACCATGAGAGAACCTGCGTAGAGGGTGCCCGCCTCAGGGTCATCCGGATACCGATCCAGAACCTCCTTCATCGCCGCGGTGTAGGCGCGATCCCGCTTGCGACGATCGGGTTCCGTGTCGTCGTAGAGCTTCCCGAGCGCTTCAATGAGATCGCGGTCCCTGCGGGAGGCATTCGTTGCCAGATCCTTGGCTCGGCGAATGGCCTTCAGCCCTTCTTTCTTCGGGTCGTCCGGATACCCGTTATAGCGACTGTTCGGGATGGGCCTGATGGCCAACGCGGCACCCCAGTACACCATGGGGCAATCCGGATCGAGCCGGGCCGCCTCGCGGAAGCTCGCGAGAGCTTCGGGAAGGTAGTAGCCATAGGTCAGACGGAGGCCCTGATCGAAAAATGGCTGGACGGAGGCCGAGCAGCCGGACACGGGACGGGAGTAGGTACCTATGTGGTCCAACAGCGGGGCCAACAGTCCAGGAGTGCCCGGGCCGCCCGCATCCGGAGTGGCCGGATCGCCGGCGGCAAACGAGCGTTGAACCGCGCACATCGTAATCAGCGAAACAAGGGCTACCCTGGCAAGTGCGGTCATGGTTGTCTCCCTAGAAAAAATCATACAACCATCCACCTGAGCAATTAAACCGCACCATACACGTAATGCTCTCTGACCCCGAGTTGCCGCACAATCTCAGTTTTTCAGGAGGCCGCATTATAACAGAGTTATGTGCCCTGGTTCTTCCGGCGGATCGACTGAACGATCTCGTCGAGACGGTGCAGGAAGCGGGAGCGATCCCGGTTCTCGAATGGGGCCGGCCCTCCCGTCAGCCTTCCGAGGTCGCGCAGATGAGACATCAGTTCGCGGGTGGCAAGCGCTTCGCCGATGTTTTCTTCGGTGAACTCACGGCCGGTCGGGCCAAGCGCCCTCGCATCCTTCTTCAAGCAGCGGGAAGCGAGCGGGATATCAGCGGTGATCACGACGTCGTTCTCGCCGGCATGCTCGACGATCCAGTCATCGGCCGCATCGAACTGTCCATCCACGACGATCATATTGAT
>JAPUKU010000066.1 GCA_027295505.1 Acidobacteriota bacterium | reverse complement strand
CTCCGGCCACAAGGCCGCTCGCCTGCACGAGCAGTGGGGTGAGGTGCATGCCGATTCCTCGGGACCCATCCATATCGAGAACGAGATCTACTTCAGTGACCCGCTCCAGTATAAATCCGTCTCGCCGTCTCCAGGCCCAGTTTCAGCCAGGATCTCTTCGATCGTCCAGCGTAGTGTCTCGTAAGCGGCGTTGCACTCCTCGTGTCCAGGGCCACCACCGGAGTGGAATTCTCCCCCGTCGTGCACGAAGCGTAGGGTCCCCGTGCGGTCGATCAGGAAGCTGACCGAGGTAAAACGCCTGAGCTCGGAGCCCACGCCGTAGGACCTTATCGTCAGCCAATCATTATCAAGACCGATCGGAAAGCTGAAGCCGAGATCGCTCGCCGCGCTCGTCACCTGCTCCGGATCCCGGGCCGCCTCCGATTTCGGATGGTGCAGTCCCACGACGACCAGGCCCGCACCCCGGTATTCCTCCCAGAGTTCCCGCAGGGCCGGAGCGGTGTTCGTGCAGAACGGACAATCCATCAACCAGAAGCGCAGGAGGATCGCCCGCCCCTTCAGGCTCTCAATCGACAGAGGCCCGCCCTGGATCCACTCGATCCCCCGCCACTCGGGAGCGGGAGTGCCGATCAGCTCCTGCCCCTCCCGTGGAACCCAGGCGCCCGCAGAAGCCTCCGGCTCCCCATCTGAAGCCGGATCGGAGCCTGCCGTAGCGAAGGCCATCAACAGGAGCGTCCCCACGAGCATCCGTTGCCACGGGGTCCCCATGATCGCTCCATTCTTCACCGGGCTCGACTCGGTCATGACGGTCCTCGACGTGGCGCTCCGCTTAGGCCTCAGCCACCGCCCCCCCAGCGCTCAGACTGTGTAGACAACCACGTTCGCGGCGGGAAACTCCAGATTCCAGTTCCGCCACGCAGCAATCCATTCGAAAGTCGTCCTGCGATAGAAGGCGACGTGGGTCGGATCCTGCCGGTACCACCAGTCCGCGAAGTCGCTCTCGCATTCCAGCATCCCCGTCATGAGACCTAGCACCGCGCCTTTACCAGCCAGCAGGCTGTCAAACTGCATGAACACCTCTCGGGGGGAGAAGAGATGCTCCAGCACCTCGGTGCAGACAATGAAATCGTACCGACGCTCGAAAGCGCTCGGGTCGGGAAAGTAAAACGGATCGTAATTGTGCACGGTGTGGCCCCGACTCTCCAGCAACTTGCCCAGGGCAGGGCCCGGCCCGCAGCCGAAATCGAGCCCCGTAGACGCCGGTTTCAGGCGCTCCGCCAGCGGAACGGCAAGGCGGCTGAGGAATCGCACATAGCCCGGGTCCTGGGGATCGTTTTGATGCAGATCATAACGGGCCTTTTCCTCACCCGGACCGAGCCTGTGCTCGGGAGCGATGAAGATCAATCCGCAACGCGGACACTTCCGGTAGTTCCGGCGTCCCCGTTTTCGTTCCTCCGTAGTCAGGAACGGGCACGTCTCGTCGGAGAGACAGACCAAGCAAGAGGAAGAATCCCGAGAGACACCGGATGATCGAACGGATGCCTCCTGCTCAAGGCCCTTCTTCAGGGTAGGTTTCATCTTGCGGAAGATCGTCCTGGATCTCGTGCCAGCCTGCTTTGCTACGAACGAAGAAGTGCCGTTCCACCGGAATGTCTGGAGGAGTGTCGAGGGTGGCCGCAGTGGCCCACTCGAAGCCACTCGTTCCGTCGTCGCCGCCGGTGATCTTCGAGCCACAGATCCGGCAGAATACCCGCCGCGTGCCGGAATCGGAATCAAAGCTGGTCAGGTGCTTCTCTCCCTGGAGGATCCGGAAGCGCTCGCTGCGGACCTTCAGGTAAGTGCCAAAAGGCGCCCCGTGGCTTTTCTGGCAGTCCGTACAGTGACAGTGCGTCATCCTCTCCCAGGGGCCGGTGACACGATACCGTACCTGCCCGCAGTGGCACGATCCCTCGAACGTTCTTGCCGCGGCTGTCATGACACATCGACCCCTTTCTCACCTTCCGTACGCGCGATGATGGCCGCACCGCAGGTATCGCTGAACACGTTGATCATGGTGCGATACATGTCGAGTGGCCTGTCAACCGCCAGCATGGTGCCGATGATCACTGCCACCTCAGGGCCCCGCAGGTTGATGGCCTCGGTGACGATGAAGATCATGACCAGCCCTGCGGAGGGAATGCCTGCAGCCCCGATGGAAGCGAGCAGAGCCGTGAGCACCACCACAACCTGGGCCTGAAAAGAGAGCCCGAAATCCAGGACCTGAGCGATGAAGATGACGCCGACGCACTCGTATAGAGCCGTACCGTCCATGTTGATGGTGGCTCCCATGGGAAGCACGAAGCTGGTGACCTTGTTACTGGCGCCGACACGCTTCTCGACCGCCCGCATCGTCACCGGCAGGGTCGCCGAGGAGCTGGCCGTCGAAAACGCCATGGCCATGGCTTCAGACACGTTTCGGAAATGCACCCACGGCCGGATACCGGCCAGCAGCAGGAGAAGCGGCAGGGTCACGAACAGGTGCAACGTGAGGCCGCCTGCCAGGGTCGCCATGTAGATGCCCAGCACCCGGAACGTCTCGAATCCCGTTTCGGCCACTGCACGGGTCATCAATCCCAGCACACCGAGAGGCGCCAGACGGATGATGCCGCCCGTCAGCAGCATCATGAGCTCAAAGCCTGATTGAAAAAGGCCGCCGATTCGGGATCGGTGCGCCTCAGGCAGCTGCGTGAGAAAGACCCCCAGGAGGATTCCGAAAAAGATGATACCCAGAACATCACCACCGGCGAGGGCTGCCACAGGGTTGGTCGGGATCAATCGCAGGAATATTTCCGCGAGGCTGTTGGGGGTCCGGAGCTCCGGCATTTCGGCCTGGCGCGCCCCGCCAATATCGGCGCCCGCCCCGGGCTGGATGACGTTGACTAGAACCAGCCCAGTGAGTATCGCCAGCAGACTGGTGAGAAGGTAATACCCGAGCGTCTTCGCCCCGAGCCTGCCGAGGTTGCGCGCGCTTCCCACCGACGCCACACCGGTGACGATGCTCGTGAAGATGAGCGGCACGATGATCATCCTCAGCAGGCGGATGAAGATCGTGCCCATCCAGCCCAACAGCCACGCTGCGGTGTCGCCGAAAAGCAGGCCGAGGAGGGCACCTGCAGCCATGGCGAGCAGAATCTGCACGTGCAGGCGCGCGTACCAGGGAGACCGGGAGCTATGATTCTGACCGGACATGTGTGCTCAAACTATAATCGATTCTGCGCACGCACCGGGCCATTTTCTCGCTATGCAACTGCCACCCACTGGCAGAACCGGACTGGGGTGGTTTGTAGGTGTTCCGGGCATCGATTCCCTATCACGGCAAACGGTCCTGCTGGAATCCGCCCGAGCCTACGCCAGATAGGAGGCCGCGACGGCCAGGGCTCAGTTGCCCAGCCAGCGCACCAGAAACAGGCTCACCGAGGGCACGTACGTGATGATCAGAACCGCCCCCAGCAGTAGCAGCCAGTAGGGCAGCGTCGACTGGAACAGGTAGGTGAGCGGGCGGTTGAAGCGATAGGAGGACAGGAACAGGTTCTCCCCCATGGGAGGCGTCAGGTAGCCGAGCTCCAGGTTCGTCAGGAAGATGATCCCGAGGTGCACCGGATCGATTCCATAGGCAAGGCCCATGGGAACGATCAGCGGCACCACCACAAAGATGGCGGAGTAGATGTCCATGAGCCCGCCGACCACCAGAAGGAAGAGGTTCAGCACCAGAAGGAAGACCAGCGGCGACTCGATATGCTCCTGGACGAACGAGAGAGCCCGCATCGGGATCTCGGCATCGATCAGGTAATTGGTCAGGCCCAGGGCCATGCCGAGAATGATGAGGAATCCTCCGAGCATGGTGGCGCACTCCACGGTGATGCGCCCAACGTCCCGGCGCAGGGAAAGATCCCGGTGCACGATGCACCCGATGATGAGCGCGTAGGCAACCGTGAGAGCCGCCGTCTCGACGAGGGTGGCAAACCCTCCGAAGATCCCGACTAACACAATGACGGGCAACAGAAGCTCCCATTTGGCTCCCCAGACGGCCGCGGCCGCTTCCTGGAAGCGGAAGGGGGTGCGCTCGACCTTGGCCAGAACCCCCTGCCGCGCTCCCCACCCCGCTACGAGAAAAATCAGTAGCAGCCCCGGTATCAGGCCGGCCAGAAACAGATCGGCGATCGATAGGTTCGAGGTGACGGCGTACAGGATCACCGGCAGGCTGGGAGGCAGCAACAGTCCGATGGAGCCCGAAACGGTCACCAGGCCGATGGACGATTTCTCCGGGTAGCGCGCCCGAACCAGAACCGGCAACAGAAGCCCCCCCATCGAGAGAATGGTGACACCGGAGGCTCCCGTCAGGGGCGTGAAGAAGGCCAGCACGAACGTGGTGACGATCGCCAGGCCCCCGGGCATCCAGCCGAACAGTGAGGTGAGCAGCCGCATCAGGCGGCGGCTCGCACCCCCTTCCGAGAGGATGTAGCCCCCGAGCGTGAACAGTGGGACCGCCGGGAGCATTGGATGGGCGGTGAGTCGGTACGCCTCCACAGGAACGGCCGCCACCGGGATCCCTTCGTTCCAGAACAGCAGGAGCGCCGCGCCGCCAATGGCGGTGAAGATCGGCATGCCGAGGAACGTGGCGGCAAACACCAGGCCCAGAGCCGGAACCAGGATGCCCGATCCCTGGAGCGCCGGAACCATCGCAAGAACCATCGGCAGGAGAAAACCGGTCATTGCCAGAGCTCTCCCTTTCCAGGTCTCCGAGGCGCGAAACAGGAACCGCAAGCTCACAATGGCGAGGCCTGCCGGCATGATGCACATGGCAACCCAAACGGGAATGCCTATGGCAACCTCGCTTACCGCCTCGCGCTCGACCTGGATCAGGTCGAGGCTTCCCCACAGGAGCCATGCCGCCAGGCCGGCAGCCAGCCCGTTGGTGCCGATCCTGACTGCGGGACGGTGACGCTCGGGTAAGAAGCTCGTCGTGGACAGCGCCAGGTGTCGACCCGAACGGGCCGCCAGAGCGGCCCCCAGGAAAGCGATCCACAGCGTCAGGTGCTCGACCAGCGGGATCGTCCCCGCGATGCTTCGGCCCCGGAACAGCCGGCTGCCCACCTCCAGGACCGGGAGCAGGCACATGGCGGCGAGGACCGCAATTGACAGGCTGTTCTCGACCCGGCAGCGCAGGCCCGGTCGATCCGATGGGGTCGCTGCCGCGGGTGGCGGCGCTGGGCTCACTGGAAACCGTGAAGTCAGGGGGGAGTTACCTTTTGTTGTGGAGGACGGGCGGCACGATACTCATCGCGCAGCCTCAGGGCTTCGTCGAACATCTCCGCCGGCGCGTAGGTGCCGCGCAGCTTCGGGTAGGCTGCCAGGGTTTCGGCACGCCACTCCGCCAATCGTTTCTCGTCAATCGGCACGATCGCCAGTCCGCGCTTCTGCATCTCCGGCACCGATTCTTCCCCCAGCCTGCGAATGTCTTCGCGCAGGCGATCGCCGGCGCTGCGCGCCGCATCCAGCATGGGTCCCTGCCACTCCGGAGGGATGCGATCCCAGGTCTCGCGCCGCACCAGCGTGGCTCCCACAAGGGGCGCCCAGCGCAGCTCCACCATATGGCTTGCCAGGCCGAACCATTGCTCGATCAGCGCATAGAGTGGCGGCCCCTGCACGACATCGATCATCCCGGTCTGCAGGCTGGTGAGCACGTCCGTGTACGCCAGAGGAACCACGTTAAAGCCAAAATCCTTATACAGCGCCTCGGTCCTGGGATCGCCTGCTGCGGTCAGAAGTTTGAGTCCACGGAGCTCATCGAGTGTCGAGAACGGCTGCTTGGAGAAGAAATGAACCCAGCCGGCGTCTCCCCAGTTCAGGACCTTGAACCCCTTTGCCTCGAGAAGATCTTCGAGCTTCGGCGCGAGCCGTTCCCTGACATAGTCGAGCTCCTCGTAAGAGTCGAACATCAACGGGACCTGCAGGGCGGAAATGGCCGGTTCGATGGTGGCCAGGCCCGAGCCGGTGATCGCCACAGCATGAAGCTGGCGGATGCGCACCCGGCGGATCATGTCCTTCTCGTCTCCCAGGACCCCTCCGGGGTAGATGCGCAGGGTAACCTTCCCCCCAGAAATCACCCGCCAGTCTTCTCTTATCTGCAGCAGGACGTCATGCCAGGGCGAGCCTTCAGGCGCCAGCGTGCCCATCTTGATCTTTACGACCTGCGAGCTCGCCGGCTGCGCCGCCGCCAGCAGGATGAGGCCCAGTAACACGCGGAGGATGCTTCGACCCCTCACCACCCACCCTCATCCAGGACCTCTTCGTCCTCCATCAGGATCAGATCCTCCGCGCGCCCGAGCAGCCAGCGGGCGCGCCGCTGAGCCACCAGGTTCGCGAGGCGAAGGTTCTCATGCGCGTCCGCATCAATCGACAACGCGCGATCGAGCAGCATTTCGAACTCGAGGGCGTCCTGCTGTCGCACCGACACCAGCTCGGCGTACGACACAAAGAGCGCGGCGTGGGTTCCTCGGGACAGCTCCAGAGCCCTCTCGTAGTGCCTGCGAACCCTTTCGTAGTCGAGGGCGCCCGGTCGGACGCTGGCCAGCGTGAGCTGGAACTCGTGAAGCGCTCCCTCATTCCAACTCTCATCCAGCTCCATGGCACGATCGAGCAGGGCCTCCACCTCGGGCAGCCGCGCCAGAAGCTCCGCATCATCCTTCGAGACCGAGATCGCCAGGCCAAGAGCCACGGCGGTCCAGTAGAGCAACGGCACGTCCCTGGACTTCAGCACCCGGGCGGCTGCCGCCTTCGGGTCACCCACCAGCTGCTCGGTGATGCCCGGGACTACCTCCTCCAGGCCCCGCATGCCATAGCCCAGGGCCCGGAGGTAGAGCCGGCGGGCACGCTCCCTCATCTGGCGCGACCTTTTGAAATCTTCATCAGCGAGAATGTCCGCCTCGTACTGGACGTAGACGTACGAATAGATCGCGAACCCCTGACAGACCTTCTCGAGCAGGCTCCGGTGCTCGGGGGATTCGGCCAGCAGACTCTCCATGAGCTTGAGGCTAAAGGGCAGCGCCTGGCCAACCAGCGCCAGGTCATCGTCCGTCTCGTAGACCGATCCACCCGATGCGATCGCCTCGCCTATCTTGTTGACGGCGAGCTTTCGTATGGAACAGCCGGAAAAGAGGAGTATCAGAACCAGCAGACCTGCCACTCCGGGTAGAGCGGCACGGCGCCTTGCGGCTGCATAGACACCTATGGATCGGTCGGGCACCATGGCACGATCTTTCTCGAGCGCGGGCTATCTTACCCCCACTCCTGGCGATCCGGATCAGCCGTCCTCTATCGGAGCCAGCGGTCTGGAAAATTCCACCCTGCCCTCAGTTAAAGCATTAGATGAGCGAAGGGGCCTAATATTCTGCCAAGAAAGAAAATCCCGGACCGGAGAAAGCTCCAGCCCGGGATCCAGAGCCGCCCACGGAGGGGGCGGTTTACATGACCTTAATGCCAATTGTCTTCGGAGGCGCCGGCGGAGCCGCGGAGACTTCATCCTCGGGCATGCGCACCGTCAGGGTATGTTCCTGCCGCTCACGGATCACGGTGAGCGTGAACTCCTGATCCTGACGCTGGTGCATGGCCCGGCGCAGGTCACGGGTGCCGGCAATGTCCTGATCGTTGAGCTTCACGATGACGTCACCGGCCCGGAGACCGGCCTTGGCGCCGGGGCTGTCCTTCTCAATCTCACGAACCAGGACCCCCTCGCCGCTCTTGACGCCGAAGTACTCCCCCAGCTGCTCGGTGAGGTTGTCCACCGAGGCTCCCAGGCGCTGCGGCTGCTGACCGCCATAAAACCAGAGGCTGTGAGCCTTCACGTCCGGAACCTCAAAGTCGGAGATATCGATGTCAGGAAACTCGATATCGATATTGATATCGGGAAACTCAAAATCTTCCATGTTGAAGTGGGGCGGAGCTACCCACTTTATGTCATAACTTGAATCCGAGGCCTCTTCCCGCTCCTTGACCTCTGCCTCGATGTCAATCGTGGATCCGTCCCGGAATACTTCGATCGCCACCGTGCGGCCGGAGGGAGTCTCCCTCACCAGGCGGGTGAACTGCCTCACACCCTCGACGCGCGTGCCCTGGTAACGGAGAACGACATCGCCCGCCTGCAGGCCCGCCTCTTCGGCAGGGCTGCCGGGTTGCACATCCTTGATCTCGGCCCCCATCACCTGCTTCAATCCCAGATCCTGTGCGCGCGCACTGTCAACGTCTTCAATGCCCACGCCGAGCCACGAGCCGCCTCCTCCGAAGTGGTACGCGAAAGCCCGCGCATGCGGCGCCTCGGCGTCCCCCGCCAGGGCAAGCGGCGCCGCCCCGGCCAGTGCAAAAATGACTCCTGCCACTGCGACGTTCTTCAGCTTCATACAGCACCTCCTGTCAGTTCATCAAACGAGAGAAACAGGCTCCTGGTTTCATCGCTGCTCATTGATTAAACAGGGTATACCCCAAGAGCGGTGTTGACGAATCGGG
>JAPUKU010000065.1 GCA_027295505.1 Acidobacteriota bacterium | reverse complement strand
CCAACCCGGCTCAGATCGACTCGGATGGTGATGGCATCGGAGACAGCTGTGACAACTGCTCGGCTGTCTCCAACGGCGAGCAGCAAGATGTCGATGGTGACGGTGAGGGGGATGTCTGCGATCTCAACGATGATCTGATCCTGTTCACGAGCATCGAGCAGATCCGGATCGGGTGGCAGGACGAGTCCGGTTTCACGCGCTTCAACCTTTATCGCGCGGATCTCGAGATCCTGCGCTCCAGCGGCGACGCGTACACTCAGGATCCGACCACACCGAACGCGGAGCAGTTCTGCGGCACGCGGGACGCTTTCCTCGATGACGGCTTCATACCCTCGCCCGGAACAGTGGTGCATTACATGGTTACGGGCGTCAGGGGGAACAGCGAAGGGTCCCTGGACTTTGACAGCTCCGGGACCGAGCGCCCGAACCTCTTCCCCTGTAATTGAGCCGGGCCTATCCGCCACAACCAAACCTGCCGCGCGAGAGTGCGGCGGTGTGGAAGCGCGCGCGACAGTCTCTGGAGGGAACGGACCGGACGGCGGCCCGTCAAACTGGTGGCGTCGATCCGTCGAGCGTCAGCAGGCAGCGGTAGAGATCAGTGCGGCGGTCCCTGAAGAATCCGGCCGAGGCGCGGTTGGCGCGCAGCTTGTCCAGATCGAAGCTGGCGGTAAGGACCGTCTGCTTGTCGCGGGGCGCCTCGGTCAGCAGCTTGCCGCTCGGACCTGCGATGAACGAGGATCCGTAAAAGTTCAACGTTGTTGAGTCCGACTTCTCGGAGCCGATGCGGTTTGAGGCCACGACCGGCATCATGTTGGCCGCCGCGTGCCCGCGCATCGTCATCTGCCAGTGTTCCTTCGAGTCGAGGGTGCGATCCTGGGGCTCGTCACCGATGGCCGTGGGGTAAAGGATCATCTCGGCGTCCTGCAGCGCCATGACCCGTGCGCACTCAGGAAACCACTGATCCCAGCAAATCGCCACGCCGAGGTTCCCATAGCGCGTCTTCCACACTTTGAAACCGGTGTTGCCGGGGTTGAAGTAAAACTTCTCCTCGTAGCCGGGGCCATCTGGAATGTGGCTCTTGCGGTAAACACCCAGAACGCGGCCGTCCGCGTCCACGATCGCCACCGAGTTGAAATGGGCGTTGCCGGCGCGCTCGAAGAAGCTCACCGGCAGGACCACCTTGAGCTCTTCAGCGAGAGCGGCCATTCTCTTGATGGTCGGATGTCCCTCGAAAGGCTTCGCCAGTGCGAACAGCTCCCGTTTCTCGTCGGGGGGGAAGTAGGGAGTCTCGAACAGCTCCTGGATGAGGATGACGTTGGCTCCCCTGGAGGCGGCCTCATGGACGAGCCCGACGGCGCGCTCGACGTTCGCCTCAGTGTCCCAGGTGCAGGCCATCTGTGTGGCTGCCAGCGTGACGTTTCTCATGATGGTTTCTCTCCGCGCATATTTCGCAGGGGGTAAGTGCTGATATAGGAGCAGTTTAGCACTACACCCTGTACATCTTCAAGCGCCGCCAGCGATCGGTGAGAGGGGACCCCACCCCCGCAGACAGGTCTCTTCCAGCACAGACCGGATCACTTGCCGGGCAGCAGGACGGGGATGAGCGTGCAGTCGGTCAGATCTCCGGTGCAGTTGATCCGCACTTCGCCCGTGGATGGATCGCGCAACTCGAAATCGATAACCTTCTGCACCATGCCTCCCGCCACGATCTCGAACGGCAGGATGACGTTGTACTTGTTCCCGCCGACTAGCGTCAGCGGTTCTATATCGTCCGTATTGGGATCGCCGTCGAAATCGATCCATGCGCTCTGGAGATGGACGAACATGTGGGAGTAAAGCCCCGCGGGAAGCGTGACCAGGGCCAGGAGAGCATGGCGATCGTCCGTCAGCTCGAGGAGATTAAATGTCCGGGGAAAAGTGTCGGAGATCGGAGTGGGGACCAGACCCCCGTTACTGTCGTCCGCTGGGAAGACGGTGATCCCCTCGATGACGACAAATACGGCGCCGATGGTCGACACATCGAGTGGGGCATCCGTCAGCTGAAGCTCGAGCACGCCCGTGCCTGGCTCACGATCCTGTGATTCGCTGCAGTCGAGGGTCGCCAGACCCATCAGCAGTAGGGCGCCCAGGCAAAGAGCTGCACTCCGTTTCGTTTTCATCGTTACGCCTCGCACTTCGCGGAAGAGAGGCCGCGGGTAAATAGCCTGAATTGCTACGTTTTTCCTGTGGACAAGGATACCACGAAGGATGCGGTTTTAGGGACCTGGATCTGGCGGCCGAGAGGGAAGAGCTAGAGGTACTGCTGAAGCAGGATCATTCCGGCCAGGGAGGTGCTGACCAGCAGTCCGATGACGGGGCGTGACGCTTCCTCGTAAGCCTCCGGAAGAAGCTCGTCGAGAACCATGAAAACCATGGCACCGGCTGCAAAGCCGAGCCCGTAAGGGAGCACGGGCCGGAACGCATCGACGAAGAGAAAGGCGGGAACCGCCATGAGCGGCTGGGGAAGCGAGGACACGATGCTCCACCCGATACAGGCGAGAAGGCTGGCTCCATGGGGCCGCAGTACGGCGCTGATGGCAAGTCCTTCGGGGACGTTGTGCACGGCGATGGCCATGGTGATCAGCAGAGCCAGCTTTTCGCCTCCGCCGAAGGCCACCCCCACCGCCACGCCCTCCGCAAACGAGTGGATCGTCATTACCACGACGATCAGCAGAGCGCGCTGGCCCCCGACCAGACCGAGAGAGCTGAAATCGATCTTATGTTCGTGGATCGTGCGCTGGGTCCCCAGGATGAACAGCATGCCCAGCACTGCGCCGACGAGCGTCTGCCAGTGGCCGTACAGGGTGCCTTCCGCCACCAGCCCGAAGCTGGCGCCCAGCATGAGACCGGCGGCCACGGCGTTGGCGCAGGCGACCGTGCGTCCGAACACGTGGCGCACGAAGATGAATGGGAGCGCGCCGAGACCGGTGGCGAGGGCGGTGATGAGGCCGTACAGCAGGACGACGAGCCAGGCCTCCATCAGATCATCCCCCGGAAGATGACCACGGCGCCCAGGGCCACGCTGGTGAGGACAGCGATCGTCGTGTGGCCGGTCTTCGCGAAAGAGTCCGGAAGCAGCTCCACGACGACCAGGTAAATCAACGCTCCGGCGGCAAACCCCAGGGCGGCGGGAAGGAGGGCGGGCTGCTCAGCGACCATCAGGAACGTGAGCACCGCCAGGACGATCTGTCCAAGGTTCGCGGCCACGCAGAGCAGAGCGGCTGGAAGCAGACGCACGCCTCGTGGCACGAGGTAGGCGCACAGAGCCGTCGCCTCGGGAACGTTATGGGCGGTCAGCGCCAGCGCCACGAAAATCCCGAAATCGAGATCAACGGCCATGGCGGCGCCGATCGACACGCCTTCCGCCGACGAGTGAATGGCATTGCGAAGCCAGAGCTTGTCAGTGGGTCCGGATCCATCCGGCCGGGCTGGTCTCAGTCCGGGCTTCCAGATCCCGGTCAGGGCATGCGTGGCATACAGGGTGGCGATGCCGGCGAGCGTACCGAACGTCTCAGCGAGCGGCAGCCGTTCGATCCCCTCCACAACCAGAATGTAGGAGGCACCGAGCATAAGCCCGGCAGCCAGAGCGTCTGCCCACCCCAGCCACGCGCTCGGAAGCCTCCGCCGCGCCATGAACGGCAGCACCCCGAGCGCAGCACAGGCCGCCGCAAGGCCCGAGTAGAGGACCACTGCCCAGAGACGGCTCACGAAAACCGTGCCCTCGAACATCATGCAGGTTCTCGGCGGTGAAAGATTCGCTGGGAGGAGAAGCCCAAATTTCCTCTTGAAAGGCTGTTGGGGAAGGCTTCAAGCTGGGGGTATGAATCCGTTCACAGGGACTTGATCGGCATCCAGACCACCAGCAAGCATTATGGTAGACTCATTGCTCCCGTTCAAGAAGCAACGCCGGATTTCTAAGGAGGTACCGCCGGTGGCCCGAAAATTAGTGGACGCCTGTACCCTGACGGTGCTGCTTGCCGGACTTCTCCTCACCAGCGCCTGCAGTTCCGACACTTCCCACTCGAAGGCCACGCCTATCAGCGACGATGAGCGAGCCCAGATCGAGGCCGAGATACTTGATCTGGAGCGTCAGTTTAACGAGGCGTACGAGAGCAACGATCTGGACAGGTACTGGGCTTTCTACGCCGACGACCTGACCCAGTTCCTGGACAGCGGCCGTTTGACGCTCGAGGAGTACAAGAAGGAGTGGACGGCGCTGGTTGAGGGAGGGGAGGGCGTCATTGAAAACCGCACCGAGGATGTGCGGGTCCGGATCAGCCCGATGGGTGACGCTGCGGTCGTGACCTATCCAGTATTCGCGCGCTACCGCGGTACAGACGGGATCGAGAGTGCCAACCAGTATTACGAGACAAACGTCTGGTTCCGACAGGACGGTGGCTGGAAGCTAGTCCACCTCCACTTTTCTTCCGCAGTGGAGCAGGAAGAACCATAGAGGAAGTTCGCGTGGGTGACACGGGCCTCATCATCGCGGAGGACGCGGCGGACCTGGCCCGCGCGGGAGCCCGGCGCATCGCCCGGGCCGCTCGGGAAGCGGTCAATTCTCGAGGCCACTGCTCGCTCGTGCTCGCCGGGGGAGGCACGCCCCGTTCCATCTATGAAAAACTGCGCCTGCTGCCGGACCCCGAAGGGCTTCCGTGGGGGGAGATCGACTTTTACTTCGGCGACGAGCGATGTGTACCTCCCGACGACAGCGAAAGCAACTATCGGATGGCTCGCGAGACGTTGCTGAGCCACCCCCGCTGTACCGAAGAGCAGGTGCACCGCATGGAGGCTGAGCGCCAGGATCGGGAGGAGGCGGCGGCAGCCTATGCACAGTTGCTGCCGGATCCGCTGGACGTGTTGTTGCTGGGAATGGGGTCGGACGGGCATACGGTCTCGCTGTTCCCGGGCTCTCCGGCCCTCGCGGAGCGCCGGAAGCGTGTCGTGGCAGTCCAGGGGCCGAAGCCGCCTCCCTGGCGCCTGACCATCACACCGCCAGTCATCAGATCGGCGCGAGCGGTACTGGTCCTGGCCGCCGGGAAGGCCAAGGCTGTGGCGCTGGCACGTGCGCTCAACGGGCCGCTCGATGCCCCTGGTTTGCCGGTGCAGCTCGCGCGCCACGGCATCTGGATCGTTGACCGCGCGGCGGCCTCGGAGTTGAAAGAGAGACCCTAGAGTCTCTCAGGAGGAATTGTGGCGACCGTGAAGGGTGGCTCAAGACAGGCACAGTTCGGCCTCCTGGGTCTGGGTGTGATGGGAGAGAACCTTGCACTGAACGTGGAGGAGCACGGCTTCCCCGTTGCTGTCTGGAACCGGCGCACCGAACGCATGGAGCGTTTCATTGAAGCTCACCGCGGCAAGCGCTTCGTCGGAGCGAGAACTCTGGAGGAGTTTGTCGGTGCGCTGGAGCGCCCGCGCCGCCTGTTACTGATGATCAAGGCCGGCCGTCCGGTTGACGATCTGATCGACAAGCTGCGACCTCTACTCTCGGAGGGCGACGTTATCATCGATGGCGGCAACTCTTACTTCGAGGACACGCAGCGTCGGGATCGGGCTCTGAAGGAAGCAAAGCTCCATTATCTCGGCACGGGAGTCTCCGGAGGGGAGGAGGGAGCCCGATACGGTCCTTCTATCATGCCGGGGGGGCCGGATGAAGCATACGCTCGCCTCCAGCCGATTTTCGAGGCCATCGCCGCCAAGACCGACTCGGGGCCCTGCGTCACGCACGTGGGCCCGGATGGTGCGGGACACTTCGTCAAGATGGTCCACAACGGCATTGAATACGGGGACATGCAGCTCATCGCCGAGGCCTATGACCTTCTGCAACGCGGCCTGGGTCTCGGGGCGGAGGAGCTGAGCGACATCTTCGAGCAGTGGAACGGGGGCCCCCTGCGATCCTTCCTGATCGAGATCACGGCCCAGGTGCTGAGAGTGCGCGATACCGAAACAGGCGATCCCCTGGTGGATAAGGTGCAGGACAAGGCTGGACAGAAAGGCACTGGCCGCTGGACGGCTCAGATTGCGCTTGAGCTCGGGGTGGCGGTTTCTACCCTGGCCGCCGCCGTGGACGCGCGCGTCATGTCGGGAATGAAGGACCAGCGCGTGGCGGCGAGCGGTAAGCTCGTGGGGCCGGAGCCTGCCGTGCCGAAGGAGGACAGGAAGACTCTCGTGGCAGCGGTGCAAGATGCGCTGCTCGCGTCCAAGATCTGCTGCTACGCGCAAGGGATGAGCCTCATCCGCGTTGCCTCGGAAGAGCACAGTTGGAACATCAAGCTGAGCGAGATGGCGCGCATCTGGAAAGGTGGCTGCATCATCCGGGCACGTCTGCTCGATTCGATCATGCGTGCCTACGACAATCAACCCGATCTGGCAAACCTGCTCCTCGACGAAGGCTTCCGGGCTGACCTGCGAAAAGCCCAGACCGGCTGGCGCCACGCAGTTCAGGTCGCACAGGGACTGGGAATTCCGGTGCCTGCGATGGGAGCGAGCCTCAGCTATTATGATGGGTACCGCACGGCACGCCTGCCGCAGAACTTGACGCAGGCGCAGCGGGACGCTTTCGGTGCGCACACGTACGAGCGCGTCGATCATCCGGAGCAGGGGTTCATTCACACCGACTGGCTGGAGGGATCCAACGTTCGTTGACCTGCGATCCGATTTGTTAATCGGGAAATAAAAACCTCCCCCCCGGCGTTTGTGACGGAGATGCCTATGCCGGCTCGAGAAGTGTCCAGACCCCGCCGTCGAGCACGAATACGACCTTCGCTCGCTCTGCTCGCCGTGTGCTGGCTTGCTGCCACGGTTGCGACAGGCACGCTCGGTGGCAGCCAGGAGGAGAGTGCCACGGCTCCGGGTGTTCCGGGTGAACTCAGGCAAGAGGTGGCTGCATCCCCGGTACCTGGTGAGACGTGCCTCGTCTGTCGGCAACCGGTGGGGGTCGGAGATGTCGCGGTGATCCACCGCGGGCGGCGCGTTCTACTTCACACCGACGCCTGCATGACCGCATGGAATGCAGGGGCTGAAACGATTTTTGCTTCGTTGCAGCCGCGGGGGGCGCTATTTCAGGAACCATCGGCACGATCGACGCCGCTGGCCGGCGTGTGGTTTCTGCTCGGGGTCTATATCCTGGCGGGGCTCGTTGCCGGCGCGGTGTGCGGATACGTGGCCGTGGCCCGGGGATTTTCTCCCCTTCCGTGGTTCTTTGCCGGGTTGGCCATCAACGTGATCGCGCTCGGGCTGTTGCTCACGCGCGGCCGGGCCGATACCTCGAAGCTTCCCGCGGGAATTCCCCCCGGCCTGGCAAAAGTTCCGACGACGCGCGCGCCGGTACCGTGTATCACCTGCGGCGCCGGGAACCACCCGTCCGCGAGCCGCTGCACTGGCTGCGGCGCCACACTTCTTCCTAGCGCTGAATCGGATCTTCAACGCCTTCGGGCCTGAGGGATCACTACGGTGCTCAAACTGAGACAGAAGATTGAGAACATCCTGGCGAGCGGCAGTGGTGCTCTCCGGCGACCGGTGCTCAAGAAGGGAAAGGAGTCGAGCGTCCGTGGGCTGTACGTGATCGGGGACCTTGCAGGTGCGCCGGTCATCAAGCTGGCCATGGCCCAGGGAGTGGAGGTTGTCGACACTCTCTCGGCCCTGCCCGAGATGAAAACGCCGGCGGGTGATGCCTCCATGCTCGACATCCTGGTGATCGGCGCGGGTGCGGCCGGTCTCAATGCCGCCCTCGCCGCCAGGGACCGGGGATTCTCCTGTGTTGTCCTCGAAAAGGGAAAGATTGCCAACACGATCGAGAACTTCCCTGAAGGGAAGTGGGTCTACGCGGAGCCCGACGATACCCCTCCCAAGGGAAAGCTCTGGCTGGACGGAGCGACCAAGGAGGATCTCATCGCCCGGTGGGATTCAATCATCAGGGAGAATGGCCTTGAGGTCCGGGCCGAGGAGCCTCTCACTTCTCTGGAGAAGCAGAAGGACGGCACCTTCATCGCCCACACTCCCAAAGGCAAGTACCGCGCGAAGAAGATCGTTCTGGCGACAGGCCAGCGAGGCAATCCCCGCAAGCTCGGCGTGCCGGGGGAGGATCAGCCCCACGTCTATCATCGCCTCTACTCTCCCCGCAAGTATCACGACGAGGAGATCCTGGTCGTCGGAGGAGGCAACAGCGCCGTCGAAGCAGCACTGACGCTCTCCGAGCGCAACAAGGTGGTGCTCTCTTACCGGGGTAGTGAGTTCGCGCGCATCTTCAAGGACAACCGCAAAAAGATCGACGAGGCCGTGGCGGCGGGGCGGGTCGAAATGGTCTTCAACTCCCAGATTAGGGAGTTCCGCGGCAAGGAGGCGGTTCTATCGATCGATCGCGGCGGCAGCCAGGACGAGCGAACGGTAAGAACCAATCACGTTTTCATCCTGATCGGAGCGGACGTGCCGGTGAAGTTTCTGACCGCCCTGGGCATCCGCCTCGAGAATGACTGGAGTGGCGTGCCGCTGCGCTCGATCGCCCTGACCCTCCTGTCTTTCGCGGGGTTGTGGATTTATGGCGGGCATGCGTCCCTCCTTGGCAGCGATCTGTCCGGTATCCCCGCGTGGTTCGGCGGCGTTCTGGCCCTGGGATCGATCGGCGGCCTCGTGGCCACAGGCATCCGGGGGGATCGCTGGTCTTGGCTGGGGTTCTCATTCTTCATCTGGTACTCCATCTACAGCATCAAGGTGGGCAAGGGTGAGGAGTTCTGGCCCTTCCGTGACTGGGGGTACGACGCACTGTCATTTTTCGAGCGGCCCTGGACGTTCTGGTACACGGTTATCTACACGGCTCTCATGACCTATTTCGGGCTGGAGGCGCTCAAGCGCTGGGGTCTGGATCGCAAGGACAAATTTCAGATCTGGCGCTTCGTCAGCCTGCTGTCGTTCCAGTGGCTGTTCTTCTTCATCATCCCAGAATTTCTGTTCACCTGGGCCGTGAAATACCAGTGGATCGGTGAGAAGCTGGCAGGAGATCCCCAGTTCGCCGAGCAGGCCTGGCGAGCCTACGGTCTTGTCTATGCCTGGCCGCTGTTTTTTTACACGTTTTTCTACGATCCGCACCAGATCTGGATCGTTTGGGGGGTGCTGCTCACGTTCGTGATTATCCCGGTCCTGGTTCTCTTTCACGGAAAGCGCTACTGCTCCTGGATATGCGGCTGCGGCGGGTTGGCGGAGACCTTTGGAGATCGGTGGCGGCATCTGGCCCCCAAGGGGAAGACCTCGATTCGGTGGGAGTGGATGAATCTGGCCGTGCTGATTTTCGCCGCCGCCGTGACCCTCCTCATGCTCGGGAGGGACAGCGTGCGTCTATTCATGGCCCCCGCCGATCTGGGGGTCCACCTCTACCGGGTGATGGCGGACATCTGGCTGGTGGGGATCCTGCCGGTGACGCTCTATCCGTTCTTCGGTGGCAAGGTGTGGTGCCGCTACTGGTGCCCTCTCGCCAAGCTCATGCAGATATTCTCGAAGGCGTACACCCGGTTCGGCATTTCCCGTTTCCGGATCGTTGCCAACGACAAGTGCATCGCCTGCAACGAGTGCTCCCGCAACTGCCAGGTCGGTATCGACGTGATGCAGTACGCCCTCAAGCAGGAGCCGCTCGACAATGGAACCTCCTCGTGCATCGGCTGCGGAATCTGCGTCACCGTCTGCCCGATGGACACGCTCTCGTTCAGCCCCTCCACCCGCTCGTCGCTACCAATCTACAAACAGCAGCCCGCGGCTCACTGAGCCGTGGTGCGGTGCGGCCAGCTCAGTCGGCCGTTCCGCCTTCCGACCTGGCACCCCTCGCGTGCGAACAGGATTGCCGTTGAGCGACCCATGCCGGAGCTCCCTCACTTCACTTCTTGAAGATGCGTCGAAAAAGCTCACAGTTCTCCTGGTGGAACTTGGCCAGCGTGTCCAGGATCATCCCCACCGCCAGGCTCATGGCCGAGATGATTCCCAGGGCAGCGGCAAGGATGGCGCTTGGAAAACGGGCTACTTCACCCGTTGAGAGGTAATCGGCGATCGGGCGCCATCCCACGGCTAGAGAGAGGATCGCCAGCAGGGACGCCAGCAGCGTGAAGAAAACGAGTGGTTTGTAGTCTTTGAAGATCTGGAAGATGGTCCTCATGACAAGATAGCCGTCGCTCAATGTCCGTAGTTTTGACTCGCTGCCCTCAGCCCGTTTCCTGTAGTGCACCGGGATCTCGCGTAGGACATATCCCCTGGCGACAGCATGCAGAGTCATCTCGGTCTCGATCTCGAATCCGCCCGAGAGAAGAGGAACTGATTTGGCGAAGTCGCGGGAAAAAACGCGATACCCGGACATCACGTCGGTGACCCTGGAGCGGAACAGGATCGTGATCAGGCGCGCAACGAGGCGATTTCCGAAACGATGGAACCGTCGAAAGGATCCCTCCTCGGAGCCGAGGGTTCGGGCGCCCACGACCATGTCGGCGCCGCTCCGGCGGAACTCCTCGAGAAGCGCGGGTGCTTGGGATGCGGGATAGGTATCGTCTCCATCCACCATGATGTAGACGGGTGAGTCCACCTGAGTCACCATGTGCCGCACGACATGTCCCTTGCCGGGTCTTGGAGAAGGAATGACGAGCGCACCGCTGTTGCGGGCGACTTCGGCCGTCCGGTCGGTGGAGTTGTTGTCGAAGACGTAGATACGGGCACCGGGCAGGGCCGTCCTGAAACCCGAGACGACTTTTCCCACGGCGATCTCCTCGTTGAAACACGGGATCAGAACCGCTACCTCTGAGTAATCGGTGGGTCTTTCCTTCACTTCACACCACGCTCAGGATCTCGGCCAGGGGTTTGCGCCGGATGTCAGGAATCCGCGCGCCGGGCGCGGGGTATCCCACCGGAATCAACAGGAAGGGTTTCTCTTCGGGGGGTCGATGGAGAATTTCGACCAGAAACTTCATGGGGCTAGGGGTGTGAGTGAGGCAGACGAGTCCCGCCTGGTGGATGGCCGAGATCAAGAAGCCGCAGGCGATGCCAGCCGATTCTGAAACGTAGTATCCCTTCTGCTTCCTGCCGTCTGCCAGCGTCTCCCAGTCTTTGCGGAACACGACGATCAACGCCGGCGCGATGTCCAGAAATTCCTTGTGCCAGTTGGTGCCGAGCGGCTCGAGCGCCAGAAGCCACTCCTCCGGCATGCGCTCCTCGTAGCTCTTCTTCTCCTCGGCCTCGGCGGCTTCACGGATTTTCCTGCGTGTCGTCAGATCGGTCACCAGGACGAACCTCCAGGGCTGGCGGTTGGCTCCAGAAGGTGCCTGGGAGGCCGTGCAGATGAGGTCGGTGAGAATCTCCGTCGGTACCGGGTCGGGAGAAAAGTCCCGCACGCTCCGGCGCCGGCGCATCAGCTGAAGCAGTTCGCGTGTCCTGGCGCGCACCTCGTACTCGGGCGGTCGGTGGTACTCGAGAGGAATAAAGCGCGGACGTTCCGGTTTGCTCATGGGGGCCTCTTCACGACATGGGAATGCCACCGCGGCCGCATCATTCTACCGCATCTGCTCCAGCTGTCTGCTCGGGCCGGAGGCACTCATCAAAAGGCGGCCAAGGTTATAATCATAGCTTCACCGGAGCGTTGAGTGTCTGACAAGAATGCGCTACGAACACGGGTCATGGCTGCTCGCAAACGCGAGCCGGATAAGGGTGGCAAGAGCGCGATAATCTGCGGGCGGGTCGAGGAACTAGCGGAGTTTCAGAGCGCCCGGCGCGTGCAGTTCTACATTGATGTGCGCAGCGAGGTTCGTACCCGGCCGTTTCTGGCACGCGCCCTGGAAGCGGGAATGAAGGTGATTGTTCCTTACTGCGTCGACGATCACCTCGAGCTCTTTCATCTCCGGAAAATGGAAGAACTGGAGCCGGGCTGCTTCGGCATCCTGGAGCCGCGCAACGATCTCAGAGGGCGCCCCGCTAGAAGATTTGATATCGAGAACGTGGATCTGATCCTGGTTCCCGGAGTGGCATTTGATCGCCGGGGCGGTCGTATGGGACACGGCCGGGGTTTCTACGATCGCCTGCTCCGGCGAGCCCGGCCGCAGACGCCTCTCATTGCTCTTGCCTTCGAGTGCCAGCTGGTGGAAGCGGTGCCGATGGAAGAGCACGACCTCCATGTTGATAAGGTGGTGACCGAGAACACCATCTACGAGGGCAGGCACCGTCGATCTCAGTTCACGGCAGACTAGGGGGCGGGCGGACTGGTAGCTGAAAACAGGATTGGCTGCAGCCGCCTTCGTACCGAGTCCATCTTCGCGAAACGGGCCGGGATCAACCTGGACAGACGATCGATCAGGAAGAGAAGACCGTGTATGACCAGAAGCAAGGCCAGGGGGTAAGCCTGAAAGACATAGCGATTTTCGATCCCGGAACTACCCGGCACCTGGTTCAGATTCATGATGAATACGACGTGTGCGAGAGAGAGGACCCACAGAGCCACGGCAAATTCCTTTCGGGTGAAGAAGCTTGCCACCAGGCCGACTGGGAAGAGCCACCACAGCCACTCGTACCCCCGCATGAATTGAGGCAGGTACTGGAACGCGTACCGCGCATAGTTTCCGGCCACACGGAGCACGACGTGAGCCGGTGAGTGTTCCAGAAAAAGGTACCGGAAGTGGCTGACCGGTGGATCCGACTGCCACGTTCCGGGATCACCGTGGAACTCGAGATTGCGCCAGAAGTTGACCGTCTGGCCGTGAATAGGTGAGGGGGGCCGCAAGAGCAAATCGGGCACGACCAGGGCGGCGACCACCAGAGCGGCGATGAGCAGGTGGCGTGCAGCCTGGCGGCGAAATTCAGGCCGCCATCCTCTGTTTGTGAGGAACCAGACGGCGAAAGCACCTGCAACGATGACGTAGGAATAGGCTCGGGTAAGAATCAAGAGACCACCGGCGATCCCGGCCAGAACAGATTGCAGCGTGCGCCGGCGCGGTCGCCAGACATCGAAAAGACATAAGCCGAACAGAAGGAGCAGAGCGCAGAACAGGGGTGCACGCATCCCCGAGACACCGTAATAGTGCACGATCGGATTGACCGCGAAAAGGTAAAGGGCAGTGAGTCCCACGATGTCTCCGAAAAAGCGTCGCCCAAAGAGAAGTACCAGCAGACCGGCGAGAACGGTTTGCAAAAGGGTTGTCACCCGGGCTACGAGCTCTGTGTCTTGGGAGAACAACAGGCCCGCCTTGAACCACAGGACCTGAAACGGCTCCCGGGTGGGGCAGTCGTAAAATGCCTGCATCTGGCGGGCGTCTGACATGAAGCCGGCGATGTCCGGGTTGATGGGCGAGCGCATGAACAGGAGCAGTGATCCCTGAAGGTGCTGTAGAAGCAGCAAGAGGCCCACGGCCGCCAGGATCCAGACCAGCCAGGCCGGCGCCCCTTGCGGGTCTGCCTGTTTGTGTGGTGGAATCGATGGAGGTTCGTCGGGCATGATCGCGTTCCCGCCCCCCGCCGTGCAAAGATAGAAGGTGTACCGACCGGGGTCAATGCCGTGAAACGGACCTCCAGTGGAATATCTAGCAGGAGACGTTGCTGATGCCATCCATGCAAGTGACCCCTCGCGCGGTGCGCGGACTGGCCGCCCGCCACGCCATCGAGACGCTTCGAGCCGCTGATCCGGTTCTGGGAGCGGTGATCGAGCGAGCCGGACCCTGCCGCATCGAGGGCAGGCGCGACGCCTTCATTGCCCTGGCCGAGGCGATTGTGCATCAGCAGTTGTCGATGAAGGCGGCGGCGACTATCTGGAAGCGTTTCGAGGGGTTGTTCACGGGCGGCCGCGTCGTCCCCGATGTGTTGAAGCGTCTCTCCTCTCAGCGACTGCGCGGTGTGGGGCTCTCCCGGCAGAAGATCCGCTACCTGAAATCGCTGGCTACAAGCTTCGAGGACGGGACCCTGGGCGGGCGGGAGCTGCGGCGCCTGGGGGACGAGGAGGTTATCGAGAGCCTCACCCGCCTGCCAGGCATCGGCCGCTGGACAGCCGAGATGTTCCTCATTTTCTGCCTCAAGCGGCCCGATGTTTGGCCGGTAGACGATCTCGGGCTTCTGAAGGGGCTCAAACGGCTTTTCCGGCTGCGGCGCCTTCCGAAGCGCGAGAAGGCACTGGCTCTCGGAGAGCGGTGGAGGCCCTACCGGACGGTGGCTACCTGGTACCTCTGGCGGGGTCTCGATGAAGGGGGGATCGGCTGAGGGACGGAAGGTGAAGTTCGCCCCGGGAGAGGCGCTAGGGTACAGTATTTGCATCATGCGTCTGTTGCGAACCGGTTGGAGGGTCTGCGGATGGCGGGGCGGGCAACGGCCCGCCCGATTGCGCCGGGTGACCCTGGTCTTCGCCGCCGTTGCAGCACTGGTGGTCGGCATAGAGGGCGGTGGCCTCCGGGCTGCTTCGGAAGGAAAGGACATGAAGGAGAAACGATCGACACCGAATCGGCTGGCGAAGGAAAAGAGCCCGTACCTGCTGCAGCATGCCGACAATCCCGTGGATTGGTATGCGTGGGGAGATGAAGCCTTTAAGAAGGCCCGGGAGGAGAGCCTGCCGATCTTCCTGTCGATCGGCTACTCCACGTGCCACTGGTGCCACGTGATGGCGCACGAGTCATTCGAGAACGAGGAGATCGCCGCGATCCTCAACCAGCACTTCGTGTCGATCAAGGTCGATCGCGAGGAGAGGCCTGACATTGACCGCGTCTACATGGCATTCGTCCAGGCGACCACGGGAAGCGGTGGCTGGCCAATGAGTGTTTTCCTCACACCCGATTTGAAGCCCTTCTACGGCGGCACCTACTTTCCACCCGACAGCCGCTATGGCCGTCCGGGGTTCGGCGATCTTTTACAGCGCATCGCTGACTCCTGGAGGACTCAGCGGGAACAGCTCATCCAGTCGAGCAACCAGGTCATCGAGGCTCTGCGCAAGGACGCAGTCCCGGAGAAGGGAAGTGGCTCGCTTCCCGATGCGGTCGCCCTGACCAGAGGCTACGAGATGTTCGCCGCTCAGTATGACGAGCGCCTCGGTGGGTTCGGATCCGCGCCCAAATTTCCACGGCCCTCCATCCATAACTTCCTGCTTCGATTCCATGCGCGCACGGATTCCAGGGCAGCGCTGGATATGACGCTGCACACGCTGCGCGCCATGGCCGCAGGCGGCATGCACGACCACCTGGGCGGGGGGTTTCACCGCTATTCCGTCGATGAACGTTGGCACGTACCCCATTTCGAGAAGATGCTCTACGACCAGGCGCAGCTTGCAGCGTCGTACCTGGAGGCGTACCAGATCACGCACGAGCCGTTCTACGCGGACCTCGTGCGTGACATTCTCGAGTACGTGCTCAGAGATATGACTCATTCGGGGGGGGCGTTCTACTCGGCGGAAGACGCCGACAGTGCCAGCGATCCCGCCCGCCCCAGGGATAAATCAGAGGGCGCGTTCTACGTCTGGGAAGAGGCGGAGATCCGCAAGCTGCTGGATGAGAAGAGTGCGGCACTGTTCTCCATGCGGTACGGTATGCAGCCCGGAGGCAATGTTCGTCACGACCCTCACAGCGAGTTTCCCGGTAAGAACATCCTTTACGGCGCGCTCTCGATAGAGGAGGCGGCCAAGAAAGTCGGCACCAGCCCGGCCGACGCCCGCAGGAGGCTCGACGAGGCTCGCAAGAAGCTGTTTGACGTACGGGAGAGCCGGCCACGGCCCCATCTCGACGACAAGATCATCACTGCCTGGAACGGGATGATGATCTCCGTCTTCGCGCGCGCGGGGGCCATCCTGGGAGAGGAGCGTTACCTGGAGGCTGCCCGGAGGGCCGCCGACTTCCTGCTGGAGCATTTGCTCGATCGCAAGACCGGAAATCTTCTGCGGCGCTACCGAGACGGTGAATCGGCATTCGCAGCCACATCGCTCGATTACGCCTGTGTGATTCAGTCGCTGCTCGACCTGTACGAAGCCACCTTCGACATCGCACGCCTGCGCAAGGCCGTGACGCTGCAGGAGCGCCACCTGCAGAAGTTCTGGGACGAATCGGCTGGGGGGTTCTGGGAAACAACCGGTGAGGACCCGAGCGTTCTGCTGCGTATGAAGGAAGACTACGACGGCGCCGAGCCTTCATCGAACTCGGTGGCAGCGCTCAACCTGCTGCGCCTCTCCCAGATGACGGACAACACCGACTTCAGGGCCAGGGCCGAACTCGCACTTGGTGCTTTTTCGTCCCGCCTCGGGCGCATACCGCAAGCGCTCCCGCAGATGCTGGTGGCTCTTGACTATTCGATGTCCAAGCCCCGCCAGATCGTCATCGCAGGAAAACCCGACTCCGCCGACACCCGGGCCTTGTTGAAGGAAGTGCGCTCGCGCTTCTTGCCCACGACCATTCTGCTGCTCGCGGATGGCGGCGAGGGGCAGAAGGAGCTGGCGAAGAGGCTGCCTTTCGTGCGCACCATGAAGCCTATCGATGGGAAGGCCACGGCCTTCGTGTGTGAGAACTACGCATGCGAGCTTCCGACCACCGATCCTGCTGTCATGGCCCGTCTGCTGGACAAGAAGAAGCCGGCTGGCGAGCGTGGCTGAGCGCAGCCAGGCCCCCCTTCTCCCCGACCACCTGTTTGTTTACGGCACGTTGCGCCCCGGCCAGAGCGCCTTCGAGAAGTTCTGCCGGGAGGCGCTCACCATCGATCCTGCCGTGGCCAGCGGATTCCTCTATGTCGTGCCGGCCGGCTACCCGATCCTGGTCCTGCCTGAAACGCCGGGTGACACTCCGCAATCACGTGGGCCGGGCACAGTGATCGGGGATGTCCTCTCCTTCCCAGATCTGGACGTGCGTCTTGCCGAAATCGACGCGTATGAATGTGTAGATAGCAGATCGGTTCTCCCAACGCTCAGCACCACCGCATTGCCGGCGTCGGCGCCAGAGGCCGCCTGCGGGAACGATGAGTATTTGCGAACGATCATCGAGGTGAGACTGCTGCACAGCCGGCGGGTCATGAACGCTTGGGCGTACGCGTGTCCTCCTTTACGAATGGGAGAGGTGAAACGGTCCGGGCGCCTGATCGCGGGAGGTGACTGGAACGACCGCTGAAGATATCTCTCCGGACCGGGTTGTGTGAAACGGCCCATGAAAAGTCAATCGCCTCTGAGCCGGAGGAGAGATAATAGACATTATCGAAAAAAAATCCCCCTTTCGAGCGTTGAACGGGCTCTGCGGTTGCCCCCCGAGAGGGATAACGTACATTGTATAGGTCCCCGAGCCTCTGAGGGACGAGGCACGTCACGGCCGGGCGTGATAGAATG
>JAPUKU010000064.1 GCA_027295505.1 Acidobacteriota bacterium | reverse complement strand
ACGGTCGACACTCTCGATGGCCAGCTGGGGATTTCGTCGGTCTGCAACATCATGGGTGCTATCAAGCTGGCGAAGCTGCTGGGCTTGGGGGAGGGCGACAATCTCGTGACCGTTGCCACCGATGGTTTCGATCGCTATCCGTCCGTCATGGCGGGTCTCGAGAAGCGTGAGGGTCCGCTTTCGGATCAACTACTGCTGGAGTGGTATGAGCGCATCTTCCTCGGAGCGGACACCCGTGACATTTTAGACGTGCGTCCCGAAAACGAAAAAACTCGATTGTTCAGGCAGAAAGAGGACACCTGGACGAAGTTTGGCTACTCGACTGATTACTTGAAGCAAATGAAGTCCCAGGCGTTCTGGGATGCAGAGTATGCCAAAATCCCGGAGATCACCGAGGCCTGTCTGCGCCGACGGTGACCTGGCACATCGACTTCTCAGGTGATCATCGGACATTGCTCCAGGATCCTCCAAACTCCCCTCCGAAGTGCTCCATAATGGATGGGCAAGAAATATGATGAAGTGCTGTGAACGTAAAATCTCCACCACAGACAGACTTCTCAGAAAGTTAATCATCGATGAATGGAGGTGGTCGTGTTGAAACCAACCACTGTCATCACACTTTTTACGGTGCTCATTGTTTCAAGTCTGTTCGCACAGGCTGGTGTGCGTAGACCGATGACCGTTGACGATGCAATAAATATGATCCGAGTTGAAAATGTTCTCCTGTCGCCGGACGGTAAGCGGGTGTTCTTCTCCAAGTCAGAAATAGCCTGGGATGAGAATAAGAGAAAACAGAAACATTACATGATTTCATCTGATGGCGGAGAGGCAACGCAATTCATCGGAGAGCATGGCGGGAGCAAGTTTCAATTTTCTCCAGATGGCAGGTATCTGTCCTTTCTAAGGGCAGCGGAAGGCAAGGAACAGGTTTTCTGGATGAGGGTTTTGGGTGGTGAGGCAACAAAACTGACCAAACACAAGAGCGGTGTTGTTTCTTATAAATGGTCTACGGACGCAAACAAGATATTCTTCACTGCTGACGAGGCGATGAGCGATGAGCAGAAGAAGGAGCACGACAACGGAGCAGACGCTTACTATGTTCGTGAAGGAGCAAACGGAAGAGGGGAGGCCCAGTGGCGGAACCTCTGGGTGTTCAACCTTTCATCGATGACCGAGACGCGCCTGACGGACGAAGAGCTCATCATCAGCGAATTCGATGTGTCGCCGGACGGCAGCCATGTCGTCTTCGCGGCCATGCGACAGGATCTCCAGAACTATTTCTATTTGTCAGAGCTCTATTTAGTTGACGTGCTGGAGACAAAAGTCATCCGTCTCACCACGAATAACGCACCCGAAACTGATGCTCTATGGGCGCCGGACGGAAAGAGTATCGCTTATCACGCCCCTTCCGATGGGGAATACGAATTGACAAACGGTTATCTGTGGATCATGAAGCCGGAGTCGGGTGAGAAGAGGAAACTGAGCGGGCAGAACCAGGGCGAGATCTCCGGTCTTACTTGGATGCCGGACAGCAGTAGTCTGTTCTTCAATGAGACGCGGCGCACGAACGTCAATCTGCAGAAGATCGATGTCGCGACCGAAGAGGTCACCAGGATCACGAATGTGAGTGGTTCTCTCCGTGCCCTTGCCTTTTCAGGGGATCGGAGGAAGATGGTCTACTCATTCAGTGATTTCGACACGCCGAATGATCTGTATGCCTCCTCAGTGGATCGGTTCAATCCGGTTCGTTTGACGAACCTCAACCCGTGGATTGAGGAAAAGATCATTCTCGCGAAGGCCGAGGTGGTGCGCTGGAAGAGCAACGACGGGATGGAGATTGAGGGGGTCTTCTATCTACCCGGAGACCATCAGAAAGCCATAAAAGTTCCCCTCATTCTCCACATTCATGGGGGCCCGCCGGGGCATTTTTCCAACCGATTTCGTTCTAACTTTCAGGTGTTCGCCGGCCTGGGATACGCCTCGCTTGGTCCGAATATCCGCGGTAGCGATAGTTATGGCGACGGCGTGCTGACGGCCTTGATGGGCGATGTGGGTGGTGGCGAGTATGAAGATCTCATGAGCGGGGTTGACTACGTGATCAAGGAGGGCAATGTCGATCCGGAACGGTTAGGTGTGCGCGGATGGAGCTGGGGGGGGATCCTTGGTAGCTGGACCATCACGCAGACCGATCGTTTTAAGGCCGCTTCTCTGGGGGCCATGGTTGGAAGCTGGACCGCTGAAACGGGACCTGGCCTCAGTTATGACCTCAGGCTTCACTACATTGGAGGAGCCCACTGGAAAAACCCGGAGGAGTGGCGAAGAGTTTCCTCCCTGTGGTTCGTGAAGAACGTGACAACGCCTACCCTGTTGCTCCACGGTGATCGCGATCTGGTCAGCACCCCCAATCAAGCCTTGATGTTCTTTACAGCGCTCAAAGACATTGGCAAGACGCCTGTGCGCTATGTGAGATTCCCTCGTGAACCCCACGGTTTCCGTGAACCGAGGCACCAGCGCACGCGTGACGTCGAAGAGATCAAGTGGATGCAAAAGTATGTTCTGGGCATTGACTGGAAACCGTGGGAGCGGAAGGAGGAAGCGGGGGAGAAACGCCGGGAAAATGACTAGCGGATCCTTTCAAAATAGAGATCCCTGATCCGGCCGGCGCTCAGGCTGAGACCAGTGACCGCTTCGCCATTTTCCCGCAGGAAGAGAAATTGTGCGTCATCGGCATCCCAGGTATCACGCCCTGTGCGCACCATCGGAGTTTCCACGCGGAAGTGCACGAGATGATATCTCAACTTTCCGTCCATGCGTCGAACCACATAAGTTGCATCGAGCTCGGCGCTGTAGTAGTGGCCGCCGTAGGCATGGTGCTCACCCGCACCCATGTCCGGCTCCACCCTTGATCGAGCTGCTCCCGCGTCCTCCGGTTCCGTCCTTGCGTCTTCCGGGCCGGCCGTGTATTCGTCAGCGAGATAAAGATCGGCTACCTGCTCGGCAAGCGTCGTTGGGGAAAATCCGGCCAGGTTCGAAAGGACGATCACGGTGAATTTCTGGCCGGGAAAGCGCAGCATCTCCGATCGATAACCGGCAGCTGAACCACTGTGCTTGACGATGCTGAGGCCTCTGTACGTTTCGATTTCGAGCCCGAAGGCGTAGTGAAGTATCTTTCCGCTGTTAAGTCGGCCATGAGTCTGCACTTGCTCGATCAGCTTCGACCCCCCTTCTCCCAGCTTGTTGAGGTAGAAATTCTGATCCCAGAGGAACAGATCTTCGAGTGTGGTGAGCAATCCGGTGTCGCCGACTACGTCGAAGATGTATTGGATCGATGCGTAGCCGCCCGTCTCCTTCCGTGAGTAACTTAGGGCACGATTCTTCACGGTTCGCGTGAAATCATCATAGAAGTGACTGGCGTTCATGGCGAGCGGCCTGAAAATATGCTGCCCTGTGAACTCTCCTAGAGTTTTTCCAGACACCCGTTCAATGATCTCCGCCAGCAATAGATATCCGGAATTGCTGTAGTGGAATTCCTCCCCGGGCTCGAAATTGAGCGCCTTTTGTCGGACGATCAGGTCGATGATGACGGATGGATGATAACTGTTCTCATGTTTCATCCCCGCCAGGACCATCAGGTCCATGTAATCACGAATCCCACTGGTGTGTTGGATCAGATGCCGGACGGTGATGGTCTGGCCGTAGTCCGGAATTTCCGGGAGGTGTTTTCGGACATCGTCATCTAGTGACATTTTGTCCTGTTCCTGGAGCAACAGAATGCTCATCGCCACGAATTGCTTTGAGGTCGACGCGATATCAAAAACTGATTTCAGGGATAGAGGAACATCGCGCTCCAGATCCGCCATACCGTAGGCACGCTGATAAATGATTCTTCCATCCCGGATGACCTCGAGAACCGCACCGGGGGTTTCTGCGGTATCCCAGTCCGAAAAGATTTCGTCTACATTCTTGGTGCGGTCATCCTGCCGGAGACTTCGGGAAGAGGTTTCGGGACTCGTGTTCTCTAATGTGTCCTCAGAATCGACACCTGGATTGCAGGCCGTGCAGCACGCCGCCAGTAAAAGTGTGACGATGGTCAAAAGACGTAATTTCTGCACTGCAGCTCCTCTCAGCGCCTAACCTGGGTTGGATACCCAAGGGTCTCGAGCGATAACAGTATAAATCATGGCTGTGGGGCCACGGCGTGACCGGCTTTCCCCGAATCGTTGACGTGCTACCACAGGAAACCGCTCGCGAAGGATCAACGACGCCTCGTTCTCTGGCAAGAGGGGGTGGGTACCGGAGTATACTCGGCTCGGTGCAGGTGCCAGAATCTGAAGCCGGACGAGGTTTTTGGCAGCCACAGGTGATACGCCATGCGTGACATCAACTCCCAGGCTCTGATCGAGCTGACTCAGGAGCTCGTGCGGCTTCCCTCCGAGGCAGGAAGAGAGAAGAAGGTTGCCGACCTGCTGGTGAAGGAAATGCGCGGCCTTGGCTACGAGAAAGTCACGGTCGATGAAAATGGAACTGTCGTCGGGGTCGTGAAGGGGGCAGGACCGGGTCCAACGCTGCTGTTCGATGCACATATCGACACGGTTGGGATCGCACCCGGCGTCCCCTGGCAGCATGACCCTTTTGCGGGCGAGATCGTCAAGGGCAAGTTGTACGGCCGCGGAGCAACCGATATGAAAGGGCCACTCGCGGCGATGATCGTGGCAATTGCAGCTGCGGCAAAGGGGCAACTGGCCGGGAGAGTTGTGGCGTCTGCTTCTGTGATGGAGGAGGTGCTGGAGGGGGTGGCGCTTAAGGCTGTGATGGATCAACAACAGCCAGATTATGTGGTCATCTGCGAACCCAGCAACCTACGTTTGATCCACGGCGGGCGCGGCCGGGCCGAGATCCACCTGGAAACGATTGGCCGGCCGGTTCATTCCTCTTCACCTCATGAAGGGGTGAATGCAATCCACGCCATGATCCGCGCCATATCGGCGATCGATGAGCTGACATTACCCACCCACGAGGTTGTAGGACAGGGGATCATGGCACTCACCGACATCATTTCTGAGCCGTATCCCGGCCATTCGATGATCCCCAGCCGCTGTCGGGCGACTTACGATCGCCGCCTGATGCCCGGTGAAACGCAAGAGAGCGTGCTTTTATCACTTGCCAATTTACCCACGGTTGAAGGCGCAACCTTGAGCTCCACGATCGCCAAAGGTGAGTACCCGACCTATACCGGCAGGAGACTGGTGACTGAGAAGTGGTTCCCGGCCTGGTTCCTGGACCCCGCGCATGAATTTGTGCGGAAGGCAGCCGCGGGACTGGAATCGGCAGGACTGGCGGTAACCTATGGCACGTACAATTTCTGCACCAACGCAGCGTATAGCGCCGGGCAGGCCGGTGTGCCAACGATGGGGTTTGGCCCTTCGCCGGAGTCTCTGGCCCACATTGTGGATGAGTACGTCGAGGTTGAGCAGTTACTCGAGACCGCCCGGGGGTATCAGGGGATCATTGAGGCCGTGTTGGAGGCCTGAGCAGCACCTGGTTTCAAAGGCACTCTCCCGCACCCTGGGTTTCCCTGTCCCCGTCATCAGTAACCAACGTTCAGAGACTCCCGCGCTCGTCGAAGATGGACATACTTGCACCCTTGGCCCGGGTCGGAGCATCTCTGGGGCTGGAACTCGGTAGCCCGATGCGCTGCGGGGCCGGAGTATACTGAACGCTCACAGGAGCGTGGCGATGATAAAGATCAAAGGACTGCTTTGTGGTTGTCTGCTTGCCGTTAGTGTGCCGGCTGTCGCGGGAGAGGCAGATGCCGTCAAGGAGCTCATCCGTGGGTTCCAGCTTCGTGAAAGCCGCATGGCGTCCAGAGACATGGCCGGATGGAGGGAACCGAAGAAGGTCGTGGTCTATGGAAACCTGAACCGCCTGCAGGAACTGCGAGAGACGTTCCCGGGGATCGAGTTTACGTCCGGCGAGACGGATGAAGTCCTCCTCAAAGCAATGCAGGATGCCGATGTTTACATCGGCTGGTGCTCCTCCGATCTGTTCGAAGAACCGTCATCCGTACATTGGGTTCATTCGCTAGCTGTTGGGGTCGAGAATTGTGTGTCCTCCGAGGGGTTTGTAGCTTCAAAGAAGATCCTCACCAATTCCCAGAGGTTATCAGGTCCAAGCATTGCTGAGCATGCTATCGCAATGATGATGATGTTGGTACGCGGCCTCGATCAATACGGTGCCATCAAGACCACCAGGGACTGGGATGCTCCGATCTTACCGGGCCAGGATGCCGTGTGGGAAATCAACGGTAAGACCCTGCTTGTGGTCGGGTTGGGTGGAATAGGAACTGAGACCGCAAAACGAGGGCATGGGCTGGGTATGAACGTCATTGCCACGCGCAACAGCCGGCGAGAGGGACCCGATTATGTCAGCTATGTAGGGCTGGCAGATGAACTCCTGACCTTGACTGCCCGGGCCGATGTGATCATCAGCACGGTTCCCATCACTCCCAAGACCACCGGACTATTCGATCGTAACTTCTTTAAAACAATGAAGAAGAGTGCCTATTTTATCAATATCGCACGAGGCAAGAGCGTCGTGACCGATGATCTTGTCGAGGCGCTGAATGAAGGTGAACTGGCCGGAGCCGGGCTGGATGTTACCGATCCGGAACCCCTGCCGGCGGACCATCCGCTGTGGGAGCAACCCCGCGTGATCATCACCCCCCATGTGGCCTACCGATCGGAATTGTTGCGCGATCGAATCTGGATGGTGGTCCGGGAAAATCTGCGACGGTATGCGGCTGGAGAGAAGCTCTTGTCACAGGTGAATGTGGAGCGTGGTTATTAGACGCATGACAGAGCCCGGCCCATCAAAGAACGATTCGCTCTCCGGCGATCCGATGATTTTCGTTTGGTTGAGAAGGCTGGTGAATGTAGATAGGGGCGAGGTCAGAGCGTTACTGTGGTCGTTTGCCTATTTCTTCAGCCTTCTGTGCGCCTACTATATCGTTCGCCCCATGCGCGACGAAATGGGAATAGCCGGAGGCGTCAAGAATCTTCAGTGGCTGTTCACCGGCACCTTCCTGGTCATGCTGACGGCGGTGCCGCTCTTTGGCTGGATCACCTCACGGTATCCACGCAGAAGGTTCCTGCCGTATGTGTACTATTTCTTTATCGCAAATGTCCTGATCTTTTTCCTGTTATTTAAGTCTGATATCACGCACGCTTACATCGCTCGCGCTTTCTTTATCTGGGCGAGTGTTTTTAATCTCTTCATCGTGTCGGTGTTCTGGAGCTTTATGGTGGACACATTCACCTCGGAGCAAGCAAAGCGCCTGTTCGGGTTCATTGCTGCCGGCGGCACGGCGGGTGCGCTGACGGGTCCGGCTTTGACCGCGGGGCTGGCGGTTCATCTGGAGCCGAGCAATTTGCTGCTGATTTCCGCCGCCTTCCTGGGCCTTGCTGTTGTGTGTGTCAAGAGACTGATTGCATGGCAGCAGGATGTCGGTGACCCGATGGATGCTGCTCAAGGGGAAAAACCGCGAAACGATGAAAAGGCGATGGGTGGACGCATTCTGGATGGATTTCGCCTGGTCTTGGGTTCGCCCTACCTGCTTGGGATCTGTCTTCTGATGCTTCTGTATACCACGCTCGCCACCTTCCTTTATTTCCAGCAAGCTGAGATCATACGTGATGCTTTCGACGATCCAGGGCAACGCACCACCGTGTTTGCGGCCATGGATTTCGTGGTCAATGCCCTAACCATCGCCATCCAGGTCTTCCTGACAGGGCGCCTCGTGCGGTCTCTGGGGCTCGGCCTCACCCTGGCGCTGATTCCGATTTTGCTGGGAGTCGGGTTCCTGGTCCTGGGATTCTCCCCGGTGCTGGCGGTGCTGGTGGTCGTACAGGTCCTGCGGCGGGCCGGGAACTATGCCATCACCCGGCCGTCAAGGGAGATGCTCTACACTGTGGTGAGTAAGGAGGAGAAATACAAAGCGAAGAACTTCATCGATACTGCTGTCTATCGAGGCGGTGACGCAGTGAGCGCGTGGGCCTACACAGCATTGACTGGACTTGGTCTGAGCCTGTCGGTGATTGCGTTCGTGGCGGTGCCACTGGCTGCAATCTGGGGTGGAGTCTCTTATATGCTGGGCAGGAAGAGGGAAGTACTCGCCAAGGGATCCGAACCATTTCCGACCTAGCTCGCTCGCGGCTGGAGCACTTCTCCATCGATGAAGAATCTCCACTTGGACGCAAGCTCTCCAATGTGAAGCAGGGTTGAACCGTCAGGAGAATAATAATGAGCGGAAGAGTGGCCCTAGTTCTGGCCTTTACCTTCACGCAAGTGATCGGGTGCGCCCGACCAGATCCGGAACCCAGGCCATTCGAACCTGCATCCACTGTCGAGGAGACGTTTCACTGGCATCGCGCTCTACCCACTGAAACCACCGCCTGGTGGGATGTGGTCGGCGAGCAGCAGGCCTGGTACTTTAAAAACGTCCACCAGCTCTATCCGACGGTCAATGTGTATCGTGATGGCCCGGTCAGGGAGCTCCGATATCGACTGATGGCTGAGATCGCCGATTACAGGGTCGAGACCCCTGACGGAGAGATGCGTTATGTCGATTTTCTCCATAGCGAGCACTCGACCACCATGGGAATGGTGATCGTGCACAGGGGCGAGATTGTTTTCGAGACCTACCCGCGAATGAAGGAATACGAAAAGCCGATCTACTGGTCGGTGACCAAGGCGATCGTGGCCACGGTGGTGGCTATCCTGGAAGACAGAGGAGAGGTGGATGTGAGCCAGCCGATCGAGCTGTATATCCCGGAGCTGAAGGGATCCCAGCTGGCCGGCATCACGGTGCGCAACCTGCTGGACATGGCCTCCGGGATCGATTGCTCGGACAACTACGAAGATTTCGGCTCCTGCTATTACCTGTACGAAGCATCTCTAGGAGATGCCCTGCGCAGGAGCAACAGCCCCGACAATCCGTACGATATGCTGATCGGCTACGACTATGGTTTCTGGGCCGAGCAGGGGACCGGGTACAACTACTCCGGAGTCAACACGTTTCTGCTGGGATGGATGGTAGAGAAGATCACTGGAATGCCGTTCCAGGATGCCCTGACCAGGGAGATCTGGAGACATATTGGCGCGGAGGCGGATGCGTCCATCTTCGCGGGTCGTTACGGGGTGCCTCTCACCCATGGAGGACTGCTGGCAAAGCTGCGGGATCTGGCCCGTGTGGGTCTATTATTCACCCCGAGCTACAGGGTGGTCTCCGATAAGAAGATCATCTCGGATCGGTATCTCGATCTGATCCTCAACGGTGGAAGGCCGGAGCTCTTGATCAACGCCCGTTCCGGTTCCGGGTTGCTCCCGAAGGGGATCAAACACAACGTGTACCAGTGGGATCTGGTCTTCGACAACAACGATATCTTCAAGGGTGGCTGGGGGGGGCAGGGGCTCCTGATCAACCCGGATCGGGATTATGTGGCGGTTTATGCCGGTTATTTCAAAGATCGGCAAGCCAGCGAAGTGAGCGCCCTCCCCGTCCTGCGTCGGGTGCTGCAGGGCGTCTTCGGCGTTTCGTCGTCCACTCTCTAGACTCGCCGGCCCGTTCACGGTACCGGCATCAGGCACCCCCGGGTGTGCCACTGTGGAGAGGGGAGTATGAGCTCCAGAGGGATCCTGCTACCCGCGCTGATCGGTCTCTTCCCTGCGCCGGGGAATGGTGCAGTATAATCTGCTTCTAGAAGACCAGGGGGTACAGGGACTGTGGCGTTCCTGTCCTCTGTGCAACAGGAGGACTGGTGACGGAATTCGGGAACAAGTTTCATCGGGGACAGGTCATCCACCATAAGCTGTTCGACTACCGTGGCGTTATAGTCGACGTGGACCAGACTTTCCAGCTCCCCGAAGAGTGGTATGAGACAGTGGCCAGGAGCTGCCCTCCGAAGGATCAGCCCTGGTACCATGTCCTCGTGCACAGGACAGCTCATCCTACCTATGTCGCTGAGCGGAATCTGGAATCTGATCCCAGTAAACAGGCCGTCGAGCACCCACTGCTTGATCAGATCTTTGACAAGTTCAGCGACGGCTTTTACAGCAACTCCCTGGAGGAGAACTAGGTCCTTGATAGGAAGGGATTACCCGCGCCAGGAAAATAAGGGTGAGGGCAGATCCCGGGGCTCTATCGGTCCCGGGCCTGTCGCAGGAGTGCTCGGTCTGCTCATTGTCGTCTTGCAGATTCCGGCGCTTTATGGGGACTCGCCTCTCACGAAGGTGCGTGTGGATGAGAAGCGGATCGATCTTCGCATCAAGAAACTTTCTGAGTTTGGTCGTAATCCTGACGGAGGAGTCAGCCGCGTCGCCTTCAGTCAAGCTGACCTGGAGGGCCGGAACTATGTCAGCGGTCTGATGCGGGAGGCCGGCCTCAAGGTCAGGGTGGATCCAGCTGGAAACATCATCGGGCACCGTCAGGGCGCGGAGCCTGATCTCCCGGTCATCATGTTCGGCTCCCACATCGACTCGGTACCGCACGGCGGTAACTACGATGGTGACGTTGGTGTGATCGCTTCGATCGAATGCGCCCAGGTTCTCCTGGAGCACGGCATCGTCACGCGCCATCCCCTGGAGGTTATTGTCTTTTCCGATGAGGAAGGGGGCCTCGTGGGCAGCCGATCGCTGGTCGGTGGGCTGAGCCAGGAGGCTCTCGAGATCGTGGGCCACAGCGGAAAGACGATTCGGGAGGGAATCGGTTTCATTGGCGGTGATGCCGAGAAGCTGGCTGACGCCAGGTATCGAAGAGGGGAGATAAAGGCATTTATCGAGCTGCACATAGAGCAAGGTTCCATTCTGTTCGATGAGGGGACGCAGATCGGTGTCGTTGAGGGGATCGTCGGGATCAAATGGTGGGACGTAACGGTTGATGGATTTGCCAATCACGCCGGCACAACACCGATGGACAGGCGGCGTGACGCACTCATTGCCGCAGCGCAACTTACCCTGGCGATCAACCGGGTTGTCACGGCCGAGCCCGGCCGGCAGGTGGGGACAGTCGGACGCATACAGGCCGAGCCCGGAGCTCCCAACGTCATACCCGGGCGTGTGTTGATGAGCCTGGAGCTGAGGGATCTATCCGCGGAGAAGATAGACATGCTCTTTAACAGGATCCGTGAGGAGGCAGTGTCGATTGCGCGAGAGACAGGAACCCAGATCACCTTCGAGTCGATCGACGCCACTGCTGTACCGGCGCCCACGGATGAGCGCATGCGGCGGATCATCGCTGAGGGTGCCCGCTCACTCGGCCTCACGACCAGGATGATGCCGAGCGGGGCGGGCCATGACGCTCAGGACATGGCGCGCATCGCTCCAACCGGAATGATCTTCGTACCCAGCGTGGATGGGATCAGCCACTCACCCGAAGAGTTCACCCGTCCCGAGGATATGGCGAACGGTGCGAACGTGCTGCTTCAGACGATCCTGCAAATCGATAGAGGAGAACTCTGAGGGCCTACTCCTCGTCCTGGGAGTTCTTGTTTCTCTGGGGGATCTTGAACCTCACATTTACAGCTTCGGATAGCCCCTGTGCCATAATCGAGAGGGTCAGGACGCCATTAAGGCCTTCCGCCGGATGCGGGAAATAGATGGTGTCGGTCCACCAGGTTTTCTTCGGAATGGTCAGCTTTCCCATGCCCTTCTCGATGCCACCCTGGAGCGGGTAGAAGACCGCATAGGTTTTGTCCATGCGCGCGAATGTCTTACCGGGGTCGAGAGGCATTTGCTTGAGCATCTGCATATCTGTGGCGCGATGGCGGTAAGTCTTGATGAAGTCCTCGTAGCGTGGGGGATAGTAAATATGGGAGCTCTGATCCCTGAGCGTCACGCTCTCTCGGAAGAACGTGAGAGGCTCACGGTCGCGCACGCCAATAGCCAGGACTAGCGGGAAAAATTCTTCGTTCTCGTGCTTTAGCGCGAGATCGCTGTAGACCAGTACGGTCACGTTATCCGCGGTCTCCGTGTACGTGGCGTAGTTGACCTCCTTGCTCAGAGGTGCCGGCTCATCCGCGGCCCAGCTCAGGCCGGTGATTCCCGCCAGAATGGCAGCGCTCCAGAATGTCTTCATCATTTCTCCTTGCGTGTCCCAATATACCATCTTTGGGTGACACTCGGAAATAGTAGAATAGAGCAGTTCAGGGATCAAACAACTGTTCCGGAGGAGTGAGCTGTTCCAGCGATTCACGAAGACCGTCAGGCAGGAGATTCAGCCCCACCTGGTACGATGCGTTCATCCAGCCAAAACCTTCCCTGGTAAGGTAATCAAACTGAGTTCCTACATTGCCGTACTCGGCAAAGACTTGATGGGATCGCGCTACAACATCGAACTTCTCCGGAATGGTGCCGTTGTAATCGGCGGCGTTGCGGGTGATCATGTAGAGCCAGCGGTAGATGAGGCGGTTCGCGCTGTCACCATAACCGTACCGCCTCAGACCCTCCCAGATCATCATCTGATGGGGAGGCCAGCCATACGGATAGTCCCACTGCCGGTCTTTTCCTTCGATCCGACGGCGGGATCGTTCGGCTGAGGCGGCGACACCGCCCGGCGCCTCGAGCTGGGGGAGTGCATTATCCACGAGACGCTGAGCCTGTTCTGGCGTTGCCAGCCCAGCCCACAGAGGGTAAAGAGCGGCTGCACTGAGATATCCTGCACGCGCTTTCGCGGAGTGAGATTTGAAATTGTAGTCCAGAAAAAACCCCCGCTCATCATTCCATAAAAACTCGTTTACCCTGGCCCGGCGATCGCGTGCGCGCTCGTACCACGCGGAGCTTTTCTGGATGGAACTGTCGGGCATGCTCAGTCGACCACCGAACTCGTGTTCCAGGGTCTGGGCAATATCCATCTCTATCTTGTACAGGAGAGAGTTCAAATCCACAGTGACGAAATCGTGGCAACGATCATCGCGCCAGTTCCAGTCGTGGACCGGATCCGATGCGGTGTTCGCCGGGGATTGGCTCCAGCGGTAGGTTGTGTCATGCCCGGACTCTCTCACACAGCTGTCGTTGATGAAAAACTCGTCCAGGTCGGGGATACGAATCTCACCTCTTCTGTACTTTTCTTCCAGGGCTCGCACAGGCAGGCCGTACTGTGTTGCGAAGGCTTCAAAGACCGGGTAAAAGTGGCCTTCTTCAACTTCGGGAGGAGGGCCAAGGCCCGGCCCGGCGCCACCGGATTCTGCACGCCCAGCGGATGATTCTCGGATGCTTCCGTAATACCGGCTCAACCCCGTTTCCGGGACGAATCGGGGCCACTTCATCCACACGTCCTCATATTCGGTGATGGCCGACCGGAACACGTTCTTTAGCCAGGATCTGGAATCGTTATCTTCTGGAAGGTGGCGGTACACTTCCAGCGCCATTGAGGTGAGAAACGGGGGCTGGGATCGGGTGAGGTAATAAGTCCGGTTGGCGTTGAGAATCATTCCGTAGTGGGTGATCTGGTATACGAGGTTGTCAACCATCGCTCTGGCCAGATCAACTCGTCCGTCCTCAAGAAGACCCAACGATTCGAAGTAGCTGTCCCAACCGTACATTTCGTTATAACGGCCGCCGGGAGCCACGAACGGCACTCCCCGGTACGACCCCGAGGGTGTGGCTTCGAGGGCAAGGCTCAGGGGTCCGTGGCGGCATCCCAGGCTCTGGACAAATCCAGGGGAGATCTCCTCCTTTGGAGGGAGTTCCACGATGGTAAGGCTGACATCGGATCGCTCCGCCGCGCTCTGGCGAAAATATGCAAGTCCGATCGGATCGGTTGAAGGCACGTACAGGTAACGGGAGGCGTGCCGAGCAACCCCTTCTATATCGGCCAGCTGCTCAGCACACGGCACCGCCAATTTTTCATCGAGAAGAATTTGATCAAGATGGTTCCTATCCACGCGCCTCGTGAGGGCATCCCAGTAATGGTCTCGAATCAGTCGAGAGATTCGCTGCACCGGGTCCTCGAAGATTCTTTGACGGTCGATCCCGGCAGGATCCTGTCCCGGTTCCTGCGCCAGCTTCAGTTCCTGGAGAAGGTTGGACAGGTAATAAGTACCGGCCACGAAATATCTTTGTCCATCGACCGCGGTGAACCAGAATCGCTTATCACCGCGCCCGCCCCGTTGAAGGTTGAGGTCGTCGATGGTGATCTTCCTGTCGCCGTCAGTATCTTCTTCCTCGATCAGGCGTGCGAGGGTATCGGCTACGCTCACGGAAATTGGCAGACCTGGCTGGGAATCCAGAAGCCCCTGACGGGACTCATCAAGACCACAGGCAATAATGATGAGGCCCATGAGGCTGCAGAGAACCCGACACCAGAGCTGCTCTATGCCACGGCCTACGATGGAGCCGACCTGTACTACATCGGCGAAGATGAGCATCGGGGGGTGAATCTCGGTCGGATGGTGCACGCCGCGCCCATTACCTACCTTGCGCAGGGTGAGCAGCAGGTCACCATCGCGGTCGGCAGCGCCCTCTTCACATTCAGCCTGGAATAGCACGAGTGCCGAGTCGCAAGTGCGCCGGGACGGACCTGCCTCCGAAGACTAGTCTGCCATGCTGGCAACGGGACGATCCGAACTCGCGCTCTTCACATACTTGTCGTACCAGGCCAGATACTGCTCCTGAACGTGTTGGGTGTTCCGGTAGGCCCAGCCGCCATGATGCTCACCCGGATAGACGATCAGGCGGGTCTCGATTCCCAGTCGGCGTAGTGCCTGGTAGAGTTGCTCCGAGTTCTGGACAGGAACGTTCCAGTCTTTCTCTCCGCATACAAACAATGTCGGTGTGGTCACGTTCTGGATGTAGTTGAACGGGGAGAGCCGTTCCCACAGCTCACGATTCTCCCAGGGCAGACCAATCTCCGATTCGTACCACTGCTGGTACTGGTCGTGGCCGTAACTGGCCACGTACAGAGCCGAACCGGCTCCACTGGTGGCCGCCTTGAAGCGTCCAGTTTGGGTAATCAGGTAGTTGGTGAGAATGCCTCCATAAGAGTAACCGCCCACGCCCAGGCGATCCGGATCGGCGTAGCCCATGTCTATGACATGGTCAACAGCGGCCAGGACGTCCCGGTAATCTTTTTCGCCCCACCCCTGCAGCAGCCCCTTGGCGAATTCCTCTCCATACGCGGAAGAGCCACGCGGGTTGGATCGCACCACGACGTAGTCATGCGCCGCAAACAGCTGCGCCTGGAACGAGAAGCTGTAGCTGTACTGGCTGAACGGTCCGCCATGGATGCGGAGCAGGGTGGGGTAGCGGAAAGCGGGATTGAAGGACGGGGGCTTGATCACGAATCCTTCGATCTCGAGTCCATCGTGGCTCTTGAAATGAATCTCTTCCGTCTCTCCCAGCCGGATGTTCGACATGAACTCATCGTTGACGTGGGTCAGTTGGCGCAATTCTCGCTTCTCGGCCACAAACAGCTCACCCGGGATGACGGGAGTGCTGACGCGAGCGACCAGGCTGCCGTCGCTGCCCAGCGTGAAACTCGAAGCGGACAAGTTGCCTGTGATCAGGCGGTTGATTTTGCCGCCCGAAGAAGGGATTCTGACGATGTGCTGTTCACCGCTATCCGCCAGGCTGAAATAAATGTACCTGCCATCCTCTGAGAATTCAGGTCTGCTGACCATGCGATCCAGATCCAGTGTCAGCAGATCAGGGTCTCCCCCGTCGAGTGAGATTGTCGCCAGGTGGGTCGTGGCGTAGTGGATGGCGGCGGAAGAAGGCGCGGCGAGATAAGCGATTGATTTGCCTCCAGGATGCCACACAGGGGATCGGTCCGTGCCCAGATCCGAGGTGATCTGGATCAGGTTCTTCCCTTTGTCGGTGTTGTCGGCGTCCACGAGCCAGATGTCGGTGTTGACGTTGTTGTCTGGTTCCTCGGTGCGGTTGCTGACGAAGGCGATCGTCTTGCCGTTCGGTGACCATTTTGGCGACGAGTCGTCATAATCACCTGATGTGATCTGTGTCAGCTTCTTGCTATTGACATCATAAATATAGACGTGCCTGCGGCGGCGATCGAGGTAGCCGACATAGTCCGCCTTGAACTGCAGGCGGTCGATGATCCAGGGCTTGGCTACCTTCACCTTTCCATGTTCGTCTTTCTTCTCATCGGCTTCGTCCGGATCGGGGTCGCGAATGACGAGGGCCAGTCTCTTGCCGTCAGGCGACCATTCGATGGACCCCAACCCTTGCTCGATCTCGGTGATCTTTCTGGCTTCTCCTCCGTGTCTCAGATCGAGCGCCCAGACCTGTGATTTCTCGTCATGCCGGGCGGATAGAAAGTAAAGGTAACGCCCTTTCGCGCCCCAGGTGGGGGACCAGGACGATAACTTTTCGCTCGTCATCGGAATCGGCGTGCCGCCCTCGATGGCTATCTTCCATATCCGGGTATGGGAGGTTTCCATTTCGAAGTTCGGGGTGGTGACCGTATAGGCGATCCACTTTCCATCCGGGGAAATTGTTGGACCACCTACACTCTTAATCCTGAACTGATCATCGATCGTGAGATTGCGCGGGCTCTCTTGCTTCTCATCACCCTGAGCAGATCCTGAAACTTGATCCTCTGCTGTGAGAGGTGAGACAGCCAATAGAATCGAGACGGTGAGTACTCCTGTTGTACGGTGGATCATGGTGAAAAGCCCTCCACGAAAGATGAGGCGTCAGGTCCGGTCTGTGCGTGAGTCCGACAGAGCTTAGACCGTGGTTTCTCATTGCGTCAAGCCTGCTCCACGCCACTTTCTCAGGCATCCGATTAGGTCCGAATTCTGGTAGGATCGACCCACTCCGGGATGAACATCTGAGCCTGGAGCGGCGCCTCCAGGAACCTCGACACGGGGACCTCGGGTCAGGCCTGCTGGGGCCTTTATGAAAGGTGGTTTGCATGTTGAGTTGTGCGACTTTGAATAATCCAGGGTCTGGTGTTTGGAAGGTGACTGTAGCCGGCGTGCTCGGGTGTCTGGGCCTCCTCTGGGGCTGTGAGAAGGCTCCAGCAGAACCCTCGGCTGCTGTCGACGCGCTTCTCACCGCCGAGATTTCCGAGGCAGGTCCCGGCGTGGCCCTGGTGGTGGTTCGGGACGGGATCATCCTCAAGAAGGCGGCTTACGGGATGGCGGATCTGGAGCACGGTGTACCCATCGAGACGGATACGGCCTTCCGTCTGGCTTCCGTCTCCAAGCAGTTCACTGCCATGGCGATCATGATGCTAGGGGAGGCGGGCCAGCTGGATTACGATGACCCGATCACACGTTTCCTTCCGGATCTCTCCCGGTTGGGTGACGGCATCACCATCCGCCACCTGTTGACGCACACCGCGGGCCTGCCTGACTACTACGACGTGATTGTAGAAATCTCAGGTGTCGAGCGGCCGCTCACACGGCATGCCCTCGATGTTTACTCGGCCTGGGGAGAGCCGGTGTTCAAACCGGGCGAACGTTACGAGTACAGCAATCCTGGGTATGAGCTGCTGGCCCTGATCGTCGAGAAGGCGTCGGGCCAGACCTATGCCGGGTTCGTTGAGGGGCGCATCTTCGCCCCGCTGGATATGTCAAACTCGATCGTATTTGGCGAGCGCGCGCGGAAGATTGAAAAACGCGCCTATGGCTACAGTAAGAGCAAGGACAGCGATGGTTACGAGCTTGATGATGACGACCCGCTGAACTACATCATTGGATCCGGCGGCATCTATTCCACGGTGGAAGATATGTATCACTGGGACCAGGGACTCTACGGCGAACAGCTCGTGAGCCACGAGACGCTCGAGGAGGCGTTCACTCCCAACCGACTCAACAGCGGAGAAGAACACCCGTATGGTTTCGGCTGGGGAATCGGCAAGCACCTGGGGCGCCGGCGCGTCGCACACGCGGGAGGCTGGGTAGGCTTTGACACCTTCATCGGCCGCTATCTAGATGATGGCTTCAGCGTCATCGTTCTCTCCAACCGTTCTGGGACAAATGCGAGAGAGCTCGCCGGCAGGATCGCGGGGCTCTACCTGGATGGCGCCGGAGAGACGGTAAGCGCGTCGAATCGAGTCAGTGCGGATGTTCATGAAGAGTGATCGGCTAGGGCTCGAAACGTGAAGGGCCGTCCCCTGAACCACCCTGCGGGATCGTTCTTCCGAACTGTCCTCCTATCGGCTTTGACGCTGGGCATCTGTGGCTGTGGAGCCGATGCCTCCCGCCCGACTGTCATAGTGAACGCGACCGTGATTGACGGGACCGGAGCGGCCCCGCGTTCGGCGTCGGTGAGGATCGTCGATGATCGTATCGTCGAGGTGGGGGACATCGAGCCATCGGCCGGGGACTCGCTCGTTGACGCGGGCGGTCTGGTCCTGGCCCCCGGCTTTATCGACACCCACAGCCACGCCTCGGGTGGACTCTCGGAGCGTCCGGATGCCCTGGCCGCGGTGAACCAGGGAATCACCACCGTGATCGTCGGGCAGGACGGCGGCTCGCCCCACCCGCTGGATGAGTTTTTCTCGCGGGTAGAGAAGAAGGGCGCCGCAGTGAACGTGGCTTCGTACGCCGGTTTCGGGGTTCTACGCCGGAAGGTCATGGGAGAGGATTTCCGCCGCCCGGCGACGCCCGAGGAGATCGAACAGATGCAGCTCCTCCTGCGGAAGGAAATGGAGGCGGGTGCGCTGGGTCTGGGAACCGGACTGGAGTACGACCCGGGGATTTACTCGACGACCGAAGAGGTGCTCACGCTGGCGCGCGAAGCTGCCTCCCACGGTGGGCGCTACATCAGCCACGTCCGTAGCGAAGACCGGTGGTTCTGGAAAGCCATCGACGAGATCATTGGCATCGGACGGGAGGCCGGGATCCCAGTACAGATCTCGCACATCAAGCTGGCCCTGCGCAGCAATCTCGGAAAGGCCGATCGTCTCATCAAGATCCTCGATGAGGCGCGGGCTGACGGTGTGGACATTACGGCCGACATCTATCCGTACACCTACTGGGCTTCGGGGCTCACCGTTCTGTTTCCCGAACGGGATTTTGAAAGCTACGAGACCGCGAAGTTCGCGCTCTCCGAGATCACTACCCCGGAGGGTGCGTACCTCGGAGAGTACGAGCTCAATCCTGACTATGTGGGCAAGACGCTTCAGGAAATCGCGGTGATGCGGGGCACGGATCCCCCAACGGCTCTCATCGAGCTGATCCGGGAGACGGAAGCATACAAGAAGAAAACGGGCAAACGTGCTGGGGTGAACCTGATCGCCAGGAGCATGGAGGAGGCGGACATCGAGCGTCTCATGAACTGGCCGCACACCAACCTGTGCACCGATGGATCGCTGGCCGGTTCGCATCCACGCGGCTACGGCGCCTACCCGCGCTTTCTGGGCCGCTACGTGCGGGAGCGAAAGATCATGGACCTTGCCACCGCGGTGCACAAATCAACGGCGCTGGCCGCCGCCCACGTGGGCATACGGGATCGTGGAGTGATTCGCCCCGGGATGAAAGCCGATCTCGTTCTGTTCAAGCCGGACACTGTGCTGGATCGGGCCACGCCGGAGGAGCCGCACGCTCTCTCAGTGGGAATTGAGAAAGTGTGGGTAAACGGCGATGTTGTCTACGAAAATGGCCGGACGACCGGTCGGCGACCCGGTGAGGTGATCCGCCGGGAGGGCGAAGGTAAAACCGCCGGTACCAACCGGTAGTGAAGGGGGTGCCGGTCGCCTTCGGGTGGAACCTGGGCGGCTGGGCGCGTCAGCTCGCCCGGAGGATGCGCACCGGCTTTCGGACTCGTTTGATCGGGATCTTCATATCCTGGGCGACCTCTTCGTGGCTGGGCTCCCGCCCCAGGCGCGCGCTCAGGGCCCGCGCCACCTGTTCGGCGTTCCTCGCCTCGCGCTGCAGCGATTCCGGGATCCGGATCAGGTGTGTCTTCCTGCTCAGTTCCCTGGCGATTCCCTGGCGGATCCACCAGTGGGCATACGTCAGCAACCTGTATCCCCGATCGTATTCGAACTTTTCCACCGCCTTGATCAAAGCGATATTGCCCTCCTGGATCAGGTCGAGATCGGGGATCCCCTTGCCGCAAAACTGCTTGACGAGGTGGATCACGAACCTGAGATTTCTCCGGACCAGAGTGTCTCTGGCCCAGTCCAGCCTGAGTCTGCAGTAGCTTGCTCTCCGGAGGATCTTTCTGATCGCCGCATCACCGGTGCTGGACGCGTACATCAGGAGTTTCTGGTAATAGATCTCCAGCCTTCCAACAGACCAGTCCGCGGCGGCCGTCAAGTTATCAGCTCCGCACCCCAGCACGAAATCACCGCACGTTTCCGGAAGGTTCGTGAACAGGCCAGTCAGACGCTCGCGGGATTTCTTGAGCAACCGGCCAAGTTCGAATTCTTCCTCTGCGGTCAGCAGGGGAGGCTTGTAGATTTCCTGTACGTAGTGGA
>JAPUKU010000063.1 GCA_027295505.1 Acidobacteriota bacterium | reverse complement strand
GAGTGAACAGGATCGAGCATTGCGCCAGGAGTTTGCTCACTCCCATGGCCCTGAGGACGTAGGATGGTTTTCCCGCATGGGCAAAGCAGGCCGAGCCGCTCGATGCTACGATACCCCGCCTCCACAGGCCCATCAAGAGCGCCTCGCCCTCCGCGCCGGGAAACGACATGCTGAGGTGGCCGGGCAGACATGCCTCCTCGTTTCCGTGGCGCACGCAGTCGCTCACCCGCTCACGGATTGAATCCCACAGTCTGTCGCGGAGGATGCGCAGGCGCCCGGGCTGATCCGTGAGGTGTCGCTGCGCCAGATCGGCCGTCTCGCCGAAGCCGGCAATTCCCATGAGGTTCTCGGTGCCGCCTCGTCGGCCACCTTCCTGGACTCCACCTTCTATCAGGGGCAGAATCCGCACGCCCTCGCGAACCACCAGCGCGCCAACTCCTCGCGGGCCACCCATCTTGTGCGCTGAGAGGCTCATCAGATCGATACCCGTAGAACTGACATCGATCGGCACCTGGCCAGCCGCGGCGGCGGCGTTGACAAGCAGCAGCACTCCGCGCGACCGGCAGCACCGGGCGATCTCCTCAACCGGTTGCAGGGTGCCGGTCTCCGGCTCCGCGGCGGCCACCGCCACGAGGCGCGAAGCATCCCCGATAGCGGATTCGATTGCTCCCGGATCGATCCGTCCGTCCTGCTGCACGGGGATCCAGCGGACGCGGATCCCCCGTTTCTCCAGAGTACGCGCAGGGTACTGGATAGACGTATGCTCAGTGGCTCCGACCAGGATTTCATCGCCCGGTTTGAGGTCCATGCCTTTAATAGCCAGGTTGTTGGCCTCCGTGGCTCCCGAGGTGAAGAGGACCTCTTCAGGCCGCGCCCCTACGAGCGCTGCGACGCGATCGCGGGCGTGGGCAAGCGCCGTCTCGGCCCCCCCTGAATCAATTGGCAGCAGTGTCGGATCGCCGGCGGACTCCTCCAGAAAGGTGGCCATGGCGCGGGCCACACGTCGCTCGAGGGGTTTACTGAGGCCGTGGTTGAGGTACAGAGCTTTCTCGGGACCGTTCACGCGTCCCATATTCTATCCTAAACGCGATCACCGGGGGATTCCTTGACAGGTCATGCACCCTGCCCTAACATGCGGTGGAGTGTTCAAAACCCCTGTATTTGCAAAGCTTTTGCTCATCCTCGGCTGCGCTGCAGTTGCCACCCTGGCTCCGGCGCAGAAAACCGATCCGCACGATGCCTGGCAGCGGCCAGAGGATCACGACCTGCGTCATGCCCTGGCGGCGCTCGAGCGCGGTTTCCAGCATGAAAATCTCTCCCAGTTGGGAAGGGTTTTCCCCCGGAAGTACAAAGTCCTGGTACGCTGGAATGACCCGGTGCAGCATGACGGCTTGCTCACCGGAACCCAGGTCATTCTATTTCTCCGGGATCTTTTCCTGAAGTACCGTACGATCTCTTTCAAGCTGCAGTCCGGTGCGCTCCTGCCGCCCGGTCGTATGTACCATTGTATGGGCCGTTGGAGCTTAGCCTCAGGCAAGAGTCAGGCTCAGAAAATAGAGCTTCATTTTTCGCTGAAAGAAGACGGCGGCGCCTGGACCGTCCGCGAGCTGCGTCAGACTCGCTGAACCCCCATGCAGATGGAGCGCTGGATCCGAATCGGGTCGCGGTTAATCTCCCCCCTGGCCGCCCTCGTCCTGCTGCACGCTCTCATACAGGGGGATCCGCTTCCCCTGCACCTGACCACTGTCTATTTGCTGGCCGTATGCGGGCTCACGCTCTGGGTCCTCCTGCGGCACCGAATCCTGTGGCGCTTCGCTGACCTCCTCTGGGCCGCCGCCGCGCTGTGGCTGGCTCTGACCGGAGGCATCTGGGGGCTGCAGCTCTTAGCTGCCACCCGGCCGGAGGAAGCGCCACGAAGGCTGGAAACGGCGCTCGTGGAGATCCGTGCGCGCTTTGCCGAAGAACTTCAACCCCTTGAGCGCCTGCATATCAGAACACTTCGAGCACTGCGCCGCGCCTCCGGGCAGACCGAAGATGTTGCTGACCTGGAAACAGTGATTCTCTCCGGCATCAGGCTAGCCGCTACCGAGGGTCTGTCCCTTTACGCTGCCGATGGCACCCTGTTGTTCTGGACCGGACAGTCGGCGCCGGCCCCCGAGGGGATTCCCGTAGCAGCCGACGTTGAGCATCTGAGCTATGACATCTTTCTGCAGGGAGAACAGGCCCATTTGATCGCAGCGAGACAGCTCGAAGACGGACGCATCCTGGCGGTGGAGCGGAGGCTGGATCTCGATGATCTGAGGGCTGCTCCCGAGCCGGGTGGAGCGCATCCCTCCGTGAGCATCGAGCTTCTGCTCGGGGATAGCGAGCGCGCCGAGATCGACAGGTGGTTTCTTCAGAGCGACTCCGGAGATCGACGCCGGGGCCGAGGCCCACAGCCGACCCTGTTCTTTCCGCTGCGATCCCCGGACGGCACCATACTCGCCGTTGCCACCCTTCGTGACGCCGCACCCGCCGAACGCCGACTGGCTATTGCCGGCCTCTGGCAGGACCTTGGCGCACTGGGAGTTGCGCTGTTGCTTCTTCTGGGGCTTCGCCGTGCCCTCATTGGTTTTCCGGCAGTGACGGGACCCGGCAGCCTGGCCGGAGCGAGCGCACTGTTGTGGAGCACGCGCTGGGTTCTCTCCGCCTGCGGTTTTCCGCACGTCGCTTTTCTGGCCCCCTGGTTCAGCTATCGCGACTATACCTCGCAGTTCCTCCAAGCGTGGCCAGAGGCCTTGCCCGCCTCTTCGGGCGCCTGGGCTGCGCGGCTCATTCAATCATGGACACACTCGCCCGGTGATCTGTTTCTGACCGCGGTGGTCACACTCATCCAGGCGGCGCTTCTTTACGCCGCAGCCGGCCGTCTCAACCCGCTGGTCAGGCTCACTCGCAGGCGGACAATCCTGGGACGGCTGATCCTGGTGGGTGGAAGTATCCTTTTGATCGCAGGGTTTGGCCGCTTTGTCACCTCTGTGGCCCAGGACGCCCGCTACTCTTTGATCGAGGTCAGTTGGTACGACCTGCCGCTCCCTGTGATGATCCTGCAAGCTTCGCTGTTCACTACAGCGGCTGCGCTGGTGTTTTTCCTCCTGGCGCTGGCGCGCTGGGCCTGCCAGCGCCGCCTTCGCTGGGAGGATCGTCCGTGGCTGTCTCCTCTCGATCTCGGACGCCGTACCTTAATCACCGGTTTCCTGGCGATCACCTTAGTGACCCTGGCCTACTACCCGCTTGTCTACAGGGGCTCTGAAACCCGTCGCAAAGAGATCCTTGAGGAGAATGTGCTGGACCACGTGCGCCACCAGCGCTCCCGCCGTGAGGTTATTCTGGACGAAGCTCTTGAAAAAGCGGTTCGGGGTGCTGAGCTTCTGGATCTCGCCAGTGCCGACGTGCGGGACATCGACCCCGAGCTCGCTTATCGAATCTGGTCACACACGGAACTTGCCCTGCAGGGGCTGGACTCGTCCTTGAGATTGGTGGACAGGCAATACAATGTACTCAGTCGTTTTGGTCTCAACTTGCCCGCAGTCTTCGAGCGCATCCTGGATAGTGGCATCCTGGCAGGGCCGGGCCCCGTTCGAACCTTCGTCGCGAATCTCAGTACTCGGAAACCGGTCTTGTTCGGTCGCCGAAAGCTCGCGCAGACGCGCGGGGCAGTCCACGCTGTGGAGATTGTCCTGCCGGACGATTTCGATAACATCGCTTTCCGGTTCAGCTCCAATCCCTACTCTCATCTGTTCCGGACGACGTCGCACCTGCTCCCCGGGCCGGAGCTTCTCGACGCGCCTTCCTATCTGTTTGTGTACAACGCGGAATCACTAGAGTCTATTTTTTCGAGCGATCCGGTCACCCCACCTCCAATCTCGAGATCAATTGCAAACCGGCTCAAACCCGGCGGCAAGGGGCTGTGGCGTAGCGTACGGCACGGAGAACAGAACCTGCGTTTGCTGTATGCACGTGAAGGAGAGGAGATCTATGCGGTGGGGTACAGAAAAACCTCGCTGCGACAACTTTTGGCCGGCTGGCTTCAACTGGTGCTACAGAACGTGGGTCTGGCCCTGGTTCTAAGTATCCTGCTCGGCATCACCATCGCTCCGCCTGTCACGCGCCGGATTGCCCACAGCCTCCTGTCTGCCTCGGCCGGACGGAGCATGTTCAGGCGACTGCTAATAGCGTTGCTCCTTGCATCTCTGATCCCCCTGTTATCCCTGGCCCTTTTCTTCGAGAGCATGCTTTCTCAAGAAATCCGTCAGGATTTGCGCCGCACCGGTGACGCAGCCCTCGCGGTTGGGCAGCGCGTCGTCGCAGACTTTATAACCGACGTATCCGCCAACAGACAGACGGTAAACGATACCCTCGTTTACTGGTTGAGCCAGCTCATTCGCCGGGACGTCCACATCTACAAGGGTGCCGATCTCCTGGCGAGTAGCCGCCGAGAGCTTTTCGCATCAGGGTTGCTCTCAAGCCGGCTCCACGGTGAAACCTACCGTGAACTCATTGATGAGCGACAGACCACGGCGCTGCACCGGGAACAGATAGGCGGGGAATCCTTCTATATCATTAGTGGACGCATCAACCTTCCGCCTCCCTATCCCGATGATTGGATTCTGTCTCTTCCTCTCGGTCTTCAGCAGGAAGAAATGGCCGGCAAGCTTCACGAAGCCAGAGAGGCTGTACTCCTGAGCACCAGCCTTCTTGTCCTGCTACTGTCACTACTCGCGTATGCTGCCGCAGTTCGTCTGTCACGCCCCCTCCGCGATCTGTCCGCCGCCGCCAGGCGCATGGCAAGGGGGGATTTGGAAGTTCGCGTACAGCATCGCTCCGAAGCTGAGCTCGAGACCCTGATCGACGCCTTCAATCGAATGGCTCATTCGATACGAGACCAACAGGAAGATCTCCGAAACCGTCGTGATTACATCGAGAAGATCCTGCTCAATGCCACCACAGCAGTCATTTCTTTCGATTCCCACGGGTGTATCGTCACCGTAAACCCTGCCGCACTTCTGTTGACCGGCCTGTCACTCGATATCGGCGTAGACCTGCGACAGTCACTTGTGGATGGAGCTCTATCCGGATTGGCGGATTTACTGCCTGAGCCAGAAACCGGGTCCACGACGGGTCATGAAGTCCACGAGAGGCGGGAAGAAGTGGATCTGACCACGAAGGGAGAGCAGCGTTGCGTGCGTGCGGTTCTGGTACCTCTGTTCGAGGGAGGTGAACCGGCGGGGGGACTTCTCCTGCTCGAGGACATTACCGAGAGTATTCGTTCCAACAGACTCCGTGCCTGGGCGGAGATGGCACAACGGATAGCACACGAGATCAAGAATCCGTTGACCCCCATTCAGCTTTCGGTCGAACATCTGCGCCACGTGTTCAAAGATCGGCCGAAGGATTTCGAACCCATACTCGAGGACTGCCTGCGGACCATAAGCGCTCAGGTGATCCAGCTTCGGCACATCGCGAGGGAGTTTTCAACCTATGCCCGCATACCGGAATTGCGTCTTGAGAGAGTGGATTTGCGAGAGATCCTTGAGGAAACGTTGCGTCCGTACTTTTCCAGTGCGCCGGAAGGTTTGACTATTGACAGACGTTGGAGTGAAACTCCCGTATGCGCGCGGGTTGATCGCACCCTGTTGCGACGTGCACTGGTGAACCTGATCGAGAACTCGCTCGAGGCAACCAAGAACAAAGGAACAATCCGGGTAGAACTGGACTACGTTACCGATGGTGGAGAGCCGAGGGCGAGGATCGCCATCGAAGATGACGGCCCGGGAATAGACGCTGCCATTCTCCCCCGCCTGTTCGAACCCTTCTTCTCGACCAAGGGGTCGGGGACCGGGCTCGGTCTGGCGATAGCGCGCCAGGCGATCGAGGCCAACGGCGGAACGATTGCTGTCGATCAACCGGCAGGTGGCCGAGGTACCCGCATGGTGATCCAGCTGCCGGCCGAGTCTGCCTGAGAGATCAGGACGTGCGGACGAATCCGGTTGCCTGCTCTACCGCTTCGAGGGTGGCGGCGAGTGGTTGAACCGGGTTGGCGCCTCTTGGCGTGATCCCGGAAAGCTCGCTGCGGTGATAGTCGAGCGTGGACTGGCTGAACTTGGCTCCATGGGCCGTGGCAATCAGCACAACTCTCTCGTCACGCCCGATGATTCCAGCTGTGCGCAGTTTCAGGTACCCGGCAACTGCGGCGCCTGAATTGGGACAGATGCTCACGCCGCAGGCGTCGACGCGCGCCTTGGCATCCATAATCGCCTGCTCGCCTACTTCTTCCACCACACCGTCGAGCTGCTGGATGACCTTTGCGGCCTTGTGGTAAGAAACAGGCTGGCCAATCCTTATCGCGGATGCGAGGGTTTGCCCGGCTTCAACGCTCACTGCCTCCCTGAACCCATTCTTGTAGGACAGGTAGAGGGGATTAGCGGCTTCAACCTGGACGCCTGCGATGCGCGGCAGGCGGTCAATCAGACCGAGTTCCCTGGCCTCGAGAAGCCCTTTTCCCAGAGCAGAAATGTTACCAGCGTTGCCGACCGGAATCACGAACCAGTCAGGCGGCTGCCATTGAAGCTGCTGCAGGGTCTCTATGCCAATGGTCTTTTGCCCTTCGATTCGAATCGGGTTCAACGAGTTGAGCACATACACCGGGTGTCGTTGGCAGAACTCCTGGAGCACCCGCATGCAGCCGTCGAAATCGGTGTCGAGAGCCAGGGTGAGGCAGCCACTGGCGATCGGCTGGGCCAGTTGCTCGAAGGTAACTTTGTCGCGGGGCAAGAGAACAATCCCGCGCAGCCCGGGGACTTCACTCGCGTAGGCCGCCATGGCTGCAGAGGTGTCACCAGTCGAAGCACAAATGACGGCCTTTGACTGAATGTGCCGTGCCCAGGAGACTCCGACGGTCATGCCGCGATCCTTGAAAGAAAGGGTTGGGTTTTCACCTTCGTGCTTGATGAACACAGCAGGTGCATCGAGAGAGCGCCTCAGCGTCTCACCCGAGTACAGAGGGGTACTCCCCTCCAATTTGGTCACAATCCGTTCAACCGGAATTTGAGGCAAGATCCACTCGTGATACCTCCAGACGCCGCTTGCGTAGGGCGGCCGAAAATGGCCCAGGCGTTCCTGGAAGAGTTCCTTCCACTCCGATGGCTTTCGAGCCTTGCGCATGGCCTCGAGATCGGTGTCGACCTCCAGCAGGGCATTACATTGATCGCAGCGGTAGCGGATTTCCAGAATCGGGAATCGCTCGCCACAGCCCGTGCAGCGCAACATGATCAGTTGTCCTCCCGGTCGTACCTGAACCCCAGGGCGCCGTGGTTGTCGGCCCGCAGGACATGGGTGTCGAATTGATCACCGCGCAGCCTGAATATCTCACCTATGCTCTTAGAGACTCGCAGAGCGACCTCCGGGTCGTCGCAGAGGGCGAAGAGTGCCGGACCCGATCCGCTCACAGAAAAGCCCAGCGCCCCGGCCTGCAGCGCTGCCTGGCGGGCTTCTTCCAGACCCGGAAGCAGTGGCGCACGGGCAGGTTCAATGATGCAATCCCGGGTGGAGCGCCCCCAGAGCTGCAGGTCGCCTCGGGCAACGGCCAGAACCAACGACGCGGCGTTCCGACAGTTTTCAATAACACTCGTCAGCGGCACAGTCTCGGGCAGAATACGGCGAGCCTCCTCTGTGCGGACCTGTCGATGGGGAAGGATGATGGCAAAGTAGGCGCTTTCCGGCACGTCCACCCTGATCCAGTCGAGCGGATCGGTCGAGCGGACCAGAACCAGTCCACCGAAGAGGGCCGGCGCCACGTTATCTGGATGAGCGGAACCGCTGGCGACCCTCTCCCCGCAAAGGGAAGCCCTGAGGAGATCTTCTTCGCTCAGCGCATCCCCCAGGAGTCGGTGCACAGCCATCGCTCCGGCAACGCTGCTGGCACTGCTGCTGCCTAGGCCGCTCCCGCTCCGAAAACCTTTCCGGAGTCGCAGCGCCACACCGCGTTCCTCTCCGGCCAGCCGTAGTGCCTCGATGGCGGCGACGCTCGCGCAGTTCCGTTTCACGTCGCGCGGCAGGACTTCCGCATCGACACCGTCGATGGATTCAAGGACGGTCTCCTGGCTGCCGGACCAGCGGGCCTGAACCTCGTCTGCCAAGCCGTTCAGCGCCAGCCCCATGCAATCGAAGCCGGGACCCAGGTTTGCAATGGTGGCCGGAGCGCGGACGTGGCTGCGTGCGTCAGCGGGCTTGTACATGCCCCTTGGCCACCAGGAACTCAGCGTTGAGAATAGCGGCTCCAGCGGCGCCGCGAATTGTGTTGTGCACCAGCACATTGAACTTGATGCCAAGAATCGGGCAGGGACGGACGCGGCCGACGGTGACCGCCATTCCGCCTCCAGCCATGGCGTCGAGCCTGGGCTGGGGCCGGTCCGGTTCGTCGCGAAGGATGATGACCGGTTTGGGATGAGAGGGTAGCTCCAGGTCTTCGATGGAGGATCGATATGAAGCGAATGCGTCGCGGACAGCGTCTACCGATGGACTCCCCTCCAGATCGGTAGAGACCGCGAGTAGATGCCCGTCCTGAACAGGCACCCGGTGGCACTGGGCACTCACCGTACACTTGGATGGCTCAAACCCATCGGGTCCGAGACGACCCAAAATTTTCCTGGTCTCGGTTTCCATTTTCTCTTCCTCGCCCGCGATATGGGGGATGACGTTTCCAAGAATGTCGAGAGAAGCCACTCCTGGGTAACCCGCGCCCGAGATGGCCTGCATTGTAGAGACCGACACTCTCTTCACCGTAAAGCGGGCGGAAAGGGCGGCCAATGGCAGCACCAGCCCCACCGTCGAGCAGTTTGGATTCGTGACGAGGAAACCACTCTTCCAGCCACGGCGGCTGCGCTGCACGGTGAGTGCCTCAGCGTGAGCCGCATTGATCTCCGGAACCAGCAACGGAACGTCCGGTTCCATGCGATGGTTGCGGGCATTCGAGATCACCGGGATTCCGGCTTCAGCAAGACTGTGCTCGATCCCGCCGGCCACTCTAGCGTCTAGCCCGGAGAGTGCCAGATCGGCCTCAAGGTTCGAAGCGCACGGCAGCACCCTCATGGAAGCGACAGAAGCAGGGATCCGAGTCTCGAGAAGCCACCGCGCCGCGTCGGAGTAAAGTTTCCCGGCTGAGCGCTCCGATGCTGCGACTGCGGAGACCTCAAACCAGGGATGATTTTCGAGCAGCTGGATCAGGCGTTGGCCGACCGCCCCGGTCGCTCCCAGCACGGCGACTCTCCAGCGTCCCCCGCTCGGAGCCTTCGTCATGCCTGTTTCTCCCTTGCAACTCCATCCGCCACACCGTGGCCAACTTCGAGCAGGTCAGCGAACAGTCCGCCGGCGGTGACCTCGGGACCCGCACCGGGTCCATTGATCACCAGGGGCACCGTGTAGCGTCTCGTCGTAAAGACGAAAACGTTCTCCGGACCTGTCAGACGCGCCAGTGGATTGTCCTTGCTGACTTCCGCCAGCTCGCACCCGGCTTCTGCAGGTGCGGCACGGGCGATATACCGCAGCACCTTGCCGCCCCGAGCGGCTCGACGCGAGCGCTCGCCCAGCACGCGGTCGTACGGTTCGAGTGAGGTCATGAATCCATCTACGGGAAGCGAATTGTCCGTTTCCACCATTGGCAGGCAGCGCACATCTCCAGGCTCCAGGCTGTCACCGGCGAGTCGTGCCAGAATCAGCACCTTTCGAGCCACATCACGTCCGCTCAGATCCTCACGCGGGTCCGGTTCTGTGAAGCCATTTTTCGTTGCGGAAGCCAGAAGGCTCGAGAAGCTTTTACCGGTATCCAGGCCCGCACAAAGCAGGTTGAGAGTGCCGGAGAAGCAACCGCTAATCTGCTCTATTGTGTCCCCGCTCTGTCTAAGGTTCCGCAATGTGCCCAGAGTTGGAAGTCCCGCTCCGACCGTGGATTCGTGCCGGACGTAAAGGCCATGGCCTCTGGCTGCATCAAACAGTGCATCGAAGTCGCTCTGCGGCCCTGAAAACGGAATCTTGTTACAGGAGACGATGTGCACGCCCTGATCGAGGGCGTGTCGGTAATTTGCGCTCATCTCAGGATCGGCTGTTGCATCGACCAGAACGAGCGGCCGTACGCCCTCGAGGGCTTTGAGAGCTTTCCGGACTGACGACCCTGAACACGGTTCAAACCCCTCCTGCCAGGTTTCCTGCCCGAACCCCTGGGGCTGGATGGCCAAGGCGCCCCGCGCCGCCACGCCGCAGAGGCGCACTTCAAAACCTTCTCTTTCGAGCCTGTCAAGAGCCTCGGTGAGCTGCCTGGCGAACGTGCCTCCCACGTTGCCACGTCCCACCAGGAGAACGGAAAGCCGCCTCATAAGCGTGCCGCCAGACGCCGTGGCTTCATTGCGGGCTTGCGCTCCGGTTCCACGTGCAACCATTTGTGGATGCATTGCAGGGCGCGCTTCATGTCAGAGCTTCGCACAATCACCGAGATGTTGTATTCGGACGAGCCCTGGGCAATCGCGACGACGTTTATTCCTTCCTGTCCGAGAGCTCCGAACACGCGGCCGCTGATGCCGGGACGGCCTTTCATCTGAGACCCCACGATCGCAACCACGGCCATGGGCGATTCGACGAGGATGTCGCGAATCGAACCTTCAACCTCTCTCTCGTATCGTAGTTCGTGCTCCAGGGCCTTGACGGCCCGATCAGTATCCGTTCTGCGTACCAGGAAGGATAAGCTGTATTCCGAGGATGCCATCGAGATCATGAAGATATTGATTCCCTTGCTACCGACGATCTGCAGCACCCGGAGGATGGTGCCGGGCGTGCCGATAAACCCGGTGCCTTCGACGGTGATCAGGGAAACATCATCAACCGACGACAGGATAAGGGGTGTAGAGCGGTGAGCCCGCGCGGTGATCACGGTTCCGGGGCCATCCGGCCGGAAGGTATTCTTTATACGGATGCTGATGTTATGTCGCATGGCAGGTAGCATTGTGGTCGGATGCACCACCTTGGCCCCAAAATGAGAGATTTCCGCAGCCTCGTGATACGAAAGATGCCTTACCACGCGAGCGTCCCGGATGAGGGACGGGTCAGCTGTACACACTCCGTCAACTTCTTTCCAGATCTGAATTTCTGCCGCACTCATCGCGGCACCGAGGATCGCCGCGGTGTAATCGCTTCCACTGCGGCCGAGGGTTGTTGTGACGCCGGCACGAGTTGCACCGATAAACCCGCAAACGACTGGCACACGCCGGCGTTTGAGCAGCGGTCTCAAGGTTCTCCGGACGTTCGGATCGGTCTGCTTGAAATCAACGTGTGCAGCGCCATGATCCTCGCTGGTGACGATCATTCGCCTGGCGTCCACGTAGCTGGACGGTACGCCCCTCTCCTCCAGAGCTGCCGACAGTGTCCTGGATGAAAGCCTTTCTCCAAAAGACGAGATGAGGTCGAGCGATCGATGGGAGAGTTCGCGCAACAGTAGTACGCCATAACAGGCGTTCGACAGTTCGCGAAATTTTTCATCGAGTGCCTGAAGCGCGGAGCGCAGAATCGCCGGTTTCTTGACCAGAGCCTTAACCACGGCCCGATGTCGTCGCCGCAGTGCCTGCACGCAGCGCTCCACCCGTCTTAGATCTCCCTGAGGGGCGATCTGAGCAAGTTCCAGCAGGCGATCGGTTACACCAGCGAGGGCCGAAACGACGATGATGGGTTTTTGGGGAAGATGACGCTCGATGATCGAGGTGACCTGTGAGATACGCTTCGGATCGCCGACCGACGTGCCCCCGAATTTCATGATTATAGGTGATTGTTTCGATCGCTTCACATTCTCACTCGCAGTTTTTTTCTCGGAAATGACGGGCAGACTCGAACCAGCGCTCGAGGGCATCGCCACGTTCGAGATCGCCTGCCAGTTCATGCAGACGACGCGCCAGGGTCTCGAGGGCCTCCTTGATAGGGGGAATGTTCGTTCGGCAGATGTCCCGCCACAGCGGATAGGGCGAGGAAGCGATACGCAGCAGGTCGTGCAATGCGCTGCCGGTGAGATCCGTCACCCGTTCATCACCGGACGCCATCTCATCGAGCATTGAGGACAGTGCGATCACCGTGAGCTGTGGGAGATGGCTAACGATGGCCGCGATCTTATCGTGTTCCTTCGGATCAATCCAGTGGGGTCGCGCTCCCAGGCTGCGGACCCAGCGCTCGACCGCCTGCAGCTTCACGTCCGGGATTCCTGACGACGCACAGAGAGCATACGGCGCATCCCGCAGGAGATCCGGGTCAGATGCTTCTGCTCCGGGCCGTTCCCGCCCCGCCATGGGATGACCTCCGATGAAATGGGGGCCCTCCTGGCGATGGAAGAGTTCCTCAGCTTTCAGGCATACAGCGGATTTCGTGCTGCCGGTATCGGTGACTACAGTTTGCGGCGAACAGGCCTTGGCAACCTCGGGCAGGAGATCCAGGATCGAGCCCACCGGCGTGGCCAGCACAACTAGGTCAGCATCACGGCAGGCTTTCGCTGCGGAACCAACCCACTGATCGACACCGGTCTCCACCGAGCTCGGAGGAGGATTCGGATCGTAACCCCGTATCTGAACCCCCGGGTCCGCGCGCCGGGAGGCCCTGGCCAAGGTCGCCCCGATCATCCCGACCCCGATGAATGTTACCCGACGAAAACCGCTCACAAGCATCTCCCAACCGCCGGTGCGATGATCCGTAGCTGGCCGATTAGCTCACCCAATTGTTCAGGAAACAGGGACTGACCTCCGTCCGACAATGCATTTTCCGGATCAGGATGGACCTCAACCATGAGCCCGTCCGCCCCGGCCGCCAGGGCTGCCCGCGCCATGGGGATGACCTTGTCACGTCGGCCCGTGCCATGGCTGGGATCGGCGATGACCGGCAGGTGGCTGAGGCTCTTGAGTATAGGAAGTGCAGAAATGTCCATGGTATTTCGGGTGTAGTTTTCGAAGGTCCGGATCCCGCGCTCACAAAGGATTACCTCCCGGTTGCCTCCTGCAAGAATGTACTCGGCCGAGAGCAGAAGCTCCTGGATCGTCGCCGACATGCCCCGTTTGAGGAGCACCGGCCTCCTCACCTTGCCGAGCTCCTTCAGGAGATGAAAATTGTGCATGTTTCGAGCTCCGACCTGGAGAATGTGTGCGTATTCGCAGACCAACGAAATCTGTGAAGCATCCATGACTTCCGAGACGACTTTGAGCCCGTGCCTGTCCCCAGCTTCACGGAGAAGCTGCAGTCCCTTCTCCCCGAGTCCTTGGAACGAGTAGGGCGATGTGCGTGGCTTGAATGCGCCTCCACGCAGGATGGTGCCTCCGGCTTTTTTAACGATGTCAGCAGAGATCTCAATTTGTTCACGTGATTCAACGGAGCACGGACCCAACATGAGAACGATCTTCGGGCCACCGATCTTCACGCCACCCACATCCACAACCGTGTCTTCAGACTGAAAGGTCCGTCCCGCCAGCTTATAGGGCTCACTGATCTTCAGAACCTCATGGACCCCGTCTAGTACCTGGAAGTCCGCAGGATCCAGCACGGCCGTTCCCCCGACCGCTCCGATCACCGTGCGGTGGGTTCCTGTCGAGCGATGAGCGTCAAAGCCCCGGCGTACCAGCAGATCAATGACCTTCTGAATCTGCTCTTCGTTGGCTTTAGGACTCATGACAATGACCATCGCACCTACTCCTCTCCCGGTTTGCACGAACTACCGGGCCCCTGCACGGCCAGCCTCTCGAGCCTGCGGGATTCGTCGATGATACGCTCGAATAGCCGACGGATCGCCGCTTCTTCAAGCGGACCGGGATTGTTTTTCCCGATTCGTGTCAGGATCTCCTGCTCGCGTTCGGCGCAATAGATGGGCAACTCCAGCTCACGCTTGATCCTACCTACATCGAGAGCGTAACCAGCCCGGGTGTTGAGCAACCGAAGAAGTTCGAGATCAGTGGCATCGATCTGGCGTCGGAGCTCCTCCATACGAGCCTGGCGGTCGTTGCTCCCGGCTGGTGCTTTCCCCGCCATGGGAGGGCTGGGCCCCTTTTCACTCGAGCGCCTTCGCGCAGATCGTGGCTGGGAGCCCTTTCTGGCCATCATCACCTCCGGCCCTCAGGCCCGGGTCGCCGGCCCGTGGCTAGGTGGCGCAAGAACGCTCCCGCCGCCTGAACCGCCTCAGCGGGCCTGCTCGAAGCGACATGTTCGACAAGAGCGCTTCCTACGACCACCCCATGAGCAGCCCCAGAAAGGGCCCGGACATGTTCAGGGCTCGAGATTCCAAATCCCACGGCCACCGGGGTTGTGCTAAGGCGAGTCAGGGCTTCGACCTCCGCACGCAAGTCCGCGGTCAGATTCGATCGCGCACCCGTTACGCCTGTGCGGGAGACGTAGTACACAAAACCCCGTGCTAGAGAAAGAATCTTGCGGGTGCGCGCCTCCCCGCTGGTGGGTGCTAGCAGAGGCACGAGAGCCAGACCCTGCTCATCGAAGCTCTCGCGAAGCTCATCCGCCTCCTCGGGCGGAAGGTCGGTGACAATCGCTCCGTCGACGCCGGCCGCTGCCGCCTCCTCAGAAAATTTCTTCAGGCCATACTGGAGGATCGGGTTGTAGTATGAAAATAGCAGCAACGGAACTTCGGAGTGCGAGCGAATTTGGCGCACCATCTGAAGCACGCTCTTGAGGGTGACGCCGTGCGCCAGCGCACGAGCAGCCGCCCTCTGGTTCGTGGGTCCATCCGCCAGAGGGTCCGAGTGGGGAACTCCAAGCTCGATCAGATCAGCCCCAGCCTCGACCAGGGAGTCAACGAGCGCCGGTGTCATCTCTGGAGATGGATCCCCAGCCGTGAGGTAAGGAATAAGAGCAATTTCTCCCGCCCGGTTTCGGCGCTCGAAGGCGGCGGCGATGCGTTTCATGAGCCGCCCTCGATTCCCCGGACACTGTCGACGTCCTTGTCTCCCCTGCCTGAAAGGTTCACGATCACGCAGGCGCCGGGAGTGAGCCCCGCGGCTTGCCGGCGAAGATAGGCCGTCGCGTGACTGCTCTCGAGCGCGGGAAGGATTCCTTCGCACTCCGAAAGCTCATGAAAAGCATTCAAGGCTTCCTTGTCGGAGGCCGTAGAGTACTCACATCGACCCAGCTCCCGCAGATAGGCGTGTTCGGGGCCTACCGCCGCATAATCGAGCCCCGCGGACACCGAATGAGTGGGATCAATGTTGCCGGAATCGTCCTGGAGAATCCAGGTGTAGGTCCCCTGAAGGACACCCCGTCGCCCTCCGGTGAAGCGCGCCGCGTGCTGGCCACGTGCCGTTCCACGTCCACCTGCCTCCACGCCCACCATGCGCACGGACTCGTCGTTGAGAAACGCATGGAATAGTCCGATGGCGTTGCTGCCCCCACCGATGCAGGCCACGAGCAGGTCCGGCAGGCGGCCCTCCTGTTCGAGCACCTGCTGGCGGGCTTCCCGTCCAATGACGGACTGAAAATAGCGCACCATGAGGGGGTAAGGATGGGGTCCCAACACCGAGCCGAGGATGTAATGGGTGTCTCGCACGTTCGTCACCCAGTCGCGCATTGCTTCATTGATGGCATCTTTCAGCGTGCGGCTCCCGGCATCGACCGTAACGACCTCCGCACCCATGAGGCGCATCCGGTACACGTTCAGCGCCTGTCGCTTCATGTCCTCCGAGCCCATGTAGACCGTGCAGCGCAAGCCGAACCGAGCCGCCACCGCAGCGGTGGCAACACCGTGCTGCCCCGCACCGGTTTCGGCAATGATTCTGTTCTTTCCCATATGTCTGGCCACGAGCGCTTGGCCCACCGTGTTGTTGATTTTGTGAGCACCCGTATGGCAGAGATCTTCACGTTTCAGGTAGACGCGGATCCCGCCCAGACGGTCGGACCAGCGTTCCGCAAGGTAAAGCGGTGTGGGTCGTCCCGCATAATCTCTCAACACCTTCTGGAGTTCCGAGGAGAATCCGGAGTCCGTTCTGAGGTGTGTGAAGACCTCTTCCAGCTCGGCCAACGGAGACATGAGGGTCTCCGGAACGTACCGTCCCCCGTAACTTCCAAACCTCCCACTGCTGTCCGGATCGTTCACCGGTCTTGAACCTCCTCAAGGGCCGCGAAGGCGGCCCGTAACCTCTCTGCATCCTTCACACCCGGCTCAGATTCCACACCGCTATTGAGATCGATGGCATCCGGAGCGGCCCGGCTGACAGCCTCAGCAATGTTCTCCGGGCCAATGCCTCCTGCCAGGATGAAACGGCGCTGTTGTCGGACAGCCTCCGCAATCGACCAGTCGAAGGTCTGCCCTGTTCCTCCACGAGTCCCGTCGACATGGCCATCGAGCAGGCACCACGGAGCGTCGTACAGGTCAACATCCTCGGGACGGAACCCGGCTCCAACGCGAAACGCCTTGTACCAGGAAGACCCCATTTGCCGGCAGAACGCCGGTTCTTCCTCGCCGTGAAATTGTATGACCCGTGTACCGCTCTCGGCGACCAGCCTCGCAAGATCCTCCGCCTTCGGGTTGACCACAACCGCCACCGGAGTCACAAAGGGTGGCAGGGTCCTGATGATCTCCCGGGCCGCTGAGATTTGGATGCAGCGCGGGGACTCCGGGGCGAATATGAAGCCCAGAGCATCAGCCCCTAGATCACAGGCTAGGGTTGCATCCTCGAGGCGGGTGATTCCACAAACCTTTACCCGCGTCCTCATGACAGGATCTCCCGCAGCCTATCCCCCGGCTGAGGGCTGCACATCAATTCCTCTCCGATCAGAAAGGCTCGGTAGCCGCACTGCATCAATTGCCTGACATCCTGGCTGCTACGGATGCCGCTTTCAGAGACTTTGGTCACATGCGCAGGAAGTCGACTGGCGACCCTCCGGGAGGTGTCGAGACTGACCTCGAAGGTTCGCAGGTTACGATTATTGACCCCGATCAGGCGCGCGCCGCAAGCGACAGCACGATCCGCTTCTGCCTCATCATGCACCTCGACCAGCGTGTCGATTTCCGCTTCCCGCCCCGCCATGATCAGCTTACGCAGATCGGTTTCGTTCATGAGGGCTGCGATCAACAACACCGCATCCGCACCGAGCAGTTTCGACCTGTACACCTCGTACTCGTCCAGGATGAAGTCCTTTCTGAGGAGTGGCAGGTCCACCACCTCCCGCACTTGCCGCAGTGCCAGGTCGCTTCCCTGGAAGTGCTTCTCCTCAGTCAGGATCGACAGGGCGGCCGCACCGGCTCCTGCCAGGGCCTTTGCCAGTGCCACCGGGCGAAAATCGGCCCGCAATACACCCTTGCTTGGGGAAGCCTTCTTTAATTCAGCAATCACTCTTGGCTTCTCGTTTGTGTCCAGCGCGGCACGAAAATTCCTGGTGGGACCCGCGCGGCGCAGACGCTGCTTAATTGAGGACATGGGATCGTGCACCTGGTTGTGCGCGGATCGAGCCCGCGCTTCTGCCACCAGGGTATCCAGAATGTCGCTCACGGCGCTGACTCCTGCGTCGACCGCCCACCACTCGCGGAGATAAGCATCTCGAGCGCTTCTCTCGCAGCCCCTGTGGCGATCGTCTCGCGTGCCAGTTTCACACCACGCGCTAGATCCTCGGTGCGCCCCGAGACCATGAGGGCAGCGCCGGCGTTTAGCACCACAGCCTCAGTGACCAGCCCAGGCTCGCCCGACAGTACCGTTCGAGCCACGGACACGCTCTCTGCGACCCCTTCGACGAACAGATTGCCAGCAGCCGAACCGTCAATTCCGACTTCCTGGGGGTCAATCTCGTACTCCCTGATGGTGCCGTTTGTGAGCGAAGCGGCACGGCTGCGGTTTTTCGGATCGAGCTCGTCCAGCCCGGCCCCGTGGACGATCAACGCCTCTTTGATGCCGATTTCGAGCAGAACCTCCGCAAAGGGCCTCAGCCAGCAAGGATCATAGACGCCACAGATTTGTCGCGAAGCGCCGGCGGGATTGCTGAGGGGACCGAGAAGGTTAAGAATCGTTCGAACCCCCAACGATTTCCTCACCGGCAGTGCGTGTCTCATCGCCGGATGGTACTTAGGGGCAAACATGAACCCGATGCCCGCCTCGTCGATACAGTGTTTCACTTCATCAGGCTCCAAATCGATCTTAACGCCCAGCGCCTCCAGAACATCAGCGCTTCCACAGCGGCTCGAAACAGATCGATTGCCGTGCTTTGCAACCGGCACTCCGGCGCCGGCCACTACCAGCGCTGCCAGGGTCGAGATGTTTGCTGTAGAGCGTCCGTCTCCGCCGGTTCCACAAGTGTCGATCAGATTTTCGTGCCGGGTGGTGATGGAGCGCGCGTGCTGCCGCATGGCCCTCACGCAACCGACCAGTTCATCCACGGTTTCCCCCTTGGTCCTCAACCCCATCAGGAAAGCGGCAATCTGAGACTCCGTGGCACGTCCCTCCAGAAGATCCACGAATCCGGCATAAGCCTCTTCCCGGCTCAGATTCCGGCCTTCTGATAGCAGCCGCACAGCCTCGAGCAGGGCACGAGGGTTCAAGAATCTTCTCCTTCTAGGAAATTGCCGAGCAGGCGCTTCCCTTCAAGGGTTAAAATCGACTCCGGATGGAACTGCACACCCTCGATCGGCTGCTCACGATGCCGCAGTCCCATGACAATCCCATCATCGGTCCACGCGCTTATTTCAAGACAGGCGGGAACGGTTTCCCTTGCCACGATCAACGAGTGATAGCGCGTTGCCTCGAACGGAGTCGGAAGTCCACGAAAGAGGCCTCGCCCATCATGTCGGATCGATGAGGTCTTGCCGTGCATGAGCACCGGCGCACGCACAATACGGCCTCCGAACGCCTCTCCGATGGCCTGATGACCGAGACACACGCCAAGGATGGGTACTTTGCCGCCAAGGCTATGAACCAGGGCGGGTGTCACCCCCGCCCGCGAGGGAACCCCTGGACCCGGCGAGATGACCACACGGTCCCACCGAGACGGATCCAGCTCGGATTCGCGGATCGCGTCATTTCGGAACACTTCAAGCTCAGCACCGAGTTCACCCAGGTACTGCACCAGGTTGTAGGTGAAGGAATCGTAGTTGTCAATAACCAGGATCTTCATGTCAGAAACGCTCCTCGGCCAGTTCCACCGCATGAAGGAGTGCCTGCGCCTTGCTCACCGTTTCATCGAACTCTCTTTGCGGATTGGAGTCGGCAACGATGCCGGCGCCGCTCTGGGCGTACGCCTTCCCATCGCGGATAACCAGAGTCCGGATGGTGATGCACGAATCAAGGTTCCCGGAGAAATCCAGGTACCCCACCGCTCCGGCATAAGGTCCCCGTCGCGTGGGTTCGAATTCCTCGATGATCTCCATGGCTCGCACCTTCGGCGCACCCGAGACCGTGCCCGCCGGGAAGCAGGCCATCATGGCTTCCAGGGCACCCACCCCCGGGCGCAGCCGGCCTTCGACATCCGACACCAGATGCATGACGTGCGAGTATCGTTCCACGGCCATGCTGCGACGCACTCTTACGCTGCCGTATTCGCAGACCCTGCCAAGGTCGTTCCTGGAGAGATCGAGCAGCATGAGGTGTTCGGCAAGTTCCTTAGGGTCGGCGCGAAGCTCGGCCTCCAGCCGTTTGTCTTCTGTCTCATCGTGACCTCTTGGGCGGGTACCTGCGATGGGACGCATCTGAATGTGGCGCTCCTCAGCGCGGATCAACATTTCAGGGCTGGATCCGACCAGGTGGACACCGTCCATCGACCACAGAAACATGTAGGGAGAGGGGTTCACCGTGCGAAGGGATCGATAGACCGCCACGGCTGGCACCCGTACCGGGCGTTCCTGGCGTCTCGAGAGCACGACCTGGAAGATGTCACCCGCGGCGATGTATTCTTTTGCACGCATCACGGCCTGCTCGAAGTCGGGCCGCGGATAATTTGATCTCAGCTCGGTGGCGGTTCGGGTGCGAGGCGGCGGCTGGGCGGGGAGAGGATGGCCCAAGCGTTCCTCCAGGACGCCGATCCGGCTGCAGGTTTCGTCGTAGGCGCAGCGCAGCGCCTTCTCTCCGCCTTCGCCTGGCACCTTGAGATTCGAGACGATCTGGATGCGGTGCTTGACGTGATCGAACGCCAGGATGGTGTCATAAAATGCCAGCCACATATCCGGCAGATTCAGATCGTCCTTCACGCTCTCGGGCAGGTGTTCCCTGAGACGTATGAGGTCATAACCAAAGTAGCCCACTGCCCCGCCGGTAAAACGTGGCAGTCCGGAAACTGCCACCGGTCTGTAGCGCAGGGCCAGTTCTTCCGCGCGCACGAGCGGATCACCCTCTTCCCGACGCAGGGAGCCGTTTTCTTCAATCTCCAGCTGCTTACCGCGGGCCCGAAGCACGAGATAGGGATCGCAACCGAGGAACGAATACCGTGCCACGTATTCCCCCCCCTCGACCGATTCGAACAGAAAGGAGCGTTCAGAGTCATTCGCTAGCTGCAGATAGGCCGACACCGGCGTCTGCAGATCGGCGAGGATTTCCCGGCAGAGGGGGATCAAGTCACCCCGCTCTGCGAGTTCTCGCACCTGCTCGAAACTGAGATTCATGTCCTGGGCCACACCCACGGTTTCACTCCACCTTGAAGGTTAGTGCAATGGGGTCTTCGCCAGCGCGCAGGTAAATCAGCAGCCGCAGAACTTGCCCGCTCAAAGAAAAACCCGGGTTCTTGAAATACAGAATATCCTGAAAAAATGTCCCGGAACCGAGTTCGACCATCTCCTGAACAAGACCGCTTCGCCGCTGGGAGTTAGGATAGAACCGGCTCGGCACCGGGCGGTAA
>JAPUKU010000062.1 GCA_027295505.1 Acidobacteriota bacterium | reverse complement strand
AGGCACTCGATTTCCACCCTGGCGCCGAGGGCGAGCCCACTGCCAGCGACGGCGCTGCGGGCTGGAAACTTCGGACCAAAAAACTGCTTATAGATTTCGTTCATGGCGGGCCATTCATCGATGTCAGCGAGAAACACCGTGCACTTGACGACCTTCTCCAGGCTGGACCCATGCCGCTCCAGGGCCGCCTTGATATTCCTCAGGGTCTGCTCTGTTTCCGGGCCAATGCCGCCGGGCGGGAACTCCAGTGATCCTGGCAGGTTGCCAATCTGTCCAGAAAGATACAGTGTGTTGCCCACGCGCACGGCTTCCGAGAATGGAAGACCGGCTGTTGCCGGATCACCTGAGGTGAGAAATTCGACCTCGGTCAATTGCCTGGCCGGATCTCCACAGGCAGCCAGGAAAAGCACCATGCACCCGACCAGGACCCGCCGATTCATCTCCTAGCCTCCAATCTGTTCATCTTTGAATCTGAATTGCCCGTGGATTCCGTAACCGTCAGAGGACAGATTCAAAATACGGTACCGCAAAGTCGACCAGATCCCGCATCGGAAATAGCACGGATTCTGCCTCTCCGATGGATCCCAGCTTTGCTCTTCCCGCAGAGACATAGTTCTCTCCGATGACCGGAAAGTGCGTGTCGTTATCGTCCGCCACGTTCGGCACCTCTAACCAGACCCGGCGGCCGCCGTCCAGTGACGGAAACCGGACCTTCGTCAGCCTGCGCTTTGCCACCAGAGACTCGGCAAAATGAAGCGCTGTGCAGCGATTGAACCCGACACCAAGCAATAGAACCCAGCTGTCCAGCTTGTACAGCTTCTCGAAGGGAGTTCCCTTGCCTTCCGAGAACGCCAGTGGGTGCTCACTGGTAATCTCAGCAGCCAGGGGGCCGCGGGCGCACACCGACTCCAGGGGGTGGCTGCTGCGCAGCGTTCCGGGCCATGTGCGGAACGATTCCGGGATGGCTCCCATCTCGGTCGGCGTCGTCTGACAATCGAATACCGGTAACTCCTGACGCACCTTGTCCAGCCACGCTTCCGGAATTTGCGGATCGGTCCAGGTGGCAGGATCTGAACTGTGCGGCGTCGCCGACGGCATCGCCAGGGTGCCTTGGTCTCCGCCTGCCTCGAAGAGCGCGCGAACGACTGTCGGCGAGCCACCGACTACCCAGCCGATTGAACTCAGAGAGGAATGGACCGTCACGGTCAAGCCTGGCTTCACACCCAGACTATTGAGATCTCGCTGAAGGCTGCTTTTCGTGATCGGCGAGCGGTCAATCACCGTTTTAGATATCTCCCGTCCTATGCCGATACCCCTAGCGAGATCTGGCTGTGAAAATCAACGGTCCTGGAGCTCTCCATAGATTATCTTCCCTTCCATGATGACCGTCTCGGGTTTGACCTTGCTGATTTCATAACGATCGACTTCAAACAGATTTTTCTCCAGAACGACAAGATCGGCCAGCTTCCCGACCTCAATGGATCCGATTCGATCATCCATCCTCAACTGGTAAGCACCGTTGAGAGTGTATCCCCTTATCAAATCTTCGATCCGCAGGCGTTCCGAGAGCGGAAGTCTGATTTCCGGGGGATCAGAACCTGCCATCCCCTCCTCCTCAGGGTACTGGCGGTTGTGCGCGGTCTGCATGCCCAGGAACGGATTGGCTCCGGGCATGGATCCAAGGGAGGTGATATCACTCGAGAACGTCACGGCGGCACCGTCATCAAAGAGCGGCTGTGCCATCAAGGTCCTTTCAAATCGCTCCTTTCCCAGGGCAAACATGACCGGATCTCCGGTGTTTCTCCCATGCCACGCCGGGGTGTAATTGGCTACGACGCCCAGTTTCTTAAACCGTGGGTAATCATCGGTGTCGATGATATCCAGATGAGTGACTGTGGCCCGCGTGTAGAGTTCACCGCCCAGAGCTTCCCTGGCCCCTTCCACAGCATCGAGGACGATCCGCACTCCCCGGTCACCGACGGTATGTACATGCAGGTCCACCCTCGCCTCATGCAGCCGGAGGATGAGATCACGTAGCTCCGCGGTGTTGAACAGAGTGTTGCCACGATTTCCTGGATCGTCACTGAAAGGTTCGAGCACCGCGCCCGTCCGATTCTCATTGGAACCATCAAAATGAATCTTGACCGTGTTAAACCGCAGGCGGTCCCCCCCGTAGGTTCGTCGCAGGCGCTGCAACTGCTCGACCGCTTCCACTTCCTGACCGGGCAGAATAATGTGGTAGCTGCCCTCGATTCGAACCGGTAGCTTTCCTGCTCTATCGAGCTCCGCGAGGAATGAATAGATCTCATCATGGAAATACGTGTTGCCGGCATCGTAGAGAGAGGTGACGCCATGGCGGTTCAGGTAGTCCAGAAAGGTGACGATCCCTTTCCTGTTGGCCTCCTGATCGATCTTGAAAAACTGTTTCATGAAAGGCCTGTACGTCTTCTCCTTGATCCAACCGGTGAGATCACCATCGGCGTCGCGTCCATAGATCGCCATATCGGGTACCGGGTCGGGGGTATGTCGATCAACTCCCATCATTTTTAACGCTACGGAGTTGACCCAAATACTGTGACCGATGTCACTGGCCAGCCAGACGGGCTGGTCCGGCACGATCGCATCCAGATCCCTCTTGTGGGGTCCCTGCAGGCCATTTCCGTACAGGTGTATAGGCCAGCAACACATCTTGATCCACCGAAGATCGGGATTGGCCTCCGAGTACGCCTTCACAGCAGCCAGGATGTCTTCCTTGCTCGTGACAGGCAGCGGTGCCGGCGCCGGGTAACGGCCCATCGCTCCCGGGTGCGTGTGGGCGTCGACCATTCCCGGGATCACCAGCTTCCCCTTCAGATCATGACGTACGGTTTCAGGGCCTACGAACCCCTGCGCGCCGGAATCGTCCCCCACATAGAGGAACTTCCCATTCTTGATGGCGACAGCCTGGGCCCAGGGCTGCGCGTCGTTGACCGTGAAGATCTTCCCCCCCACCAGAACGCTGTCGGCATGACCCGAACCCTTCGGGTCCAGTTGACAGGCCCCCAGGATCAGACCCACCAGCAGGATCGCCACGAGTCTGTCGTTACGCATGGTTACCTTCTC
>JAPUKU010000061.1 GCA_027295505.1 Acidobacteriota bacterium | reverse complement strand
GGTACCGGCCGGGGGAGGGTTTTCAAGAACCCGCCCAGTTCCGTGATCCTTGACTCCCGCGCGCACCAGGAAAGCCGGAAGAGGGCGCCCCCTCTCGCGCGAGCGCAGGGCAACTGCCGTGGCGATCGGATCGGCACCGATCGTGGGGCCACCGATGGCCCCGGCCTCGATCCGTTCCCGCTCCAGCTGATCCAGAATGACTTCGCCAATCAGGTAGATACCTTCCGGATCGAGCGTCACGAGCTTGCAGTCAAAGTAATGATCCGAGACGGCGCCCGAACTCAGGCGGAACGTGCCCCGGATTAGAGCCCGCTTTCGAATTAGCTCAAACAGTTGCTTGCGGGTGTCCACGCGGCGCATGGTAGCACAGGCCCGGGAACAGGGATGGGGGGTGGAAAAGGGGTGTGGTATCATGTTTTCCAACACTTGGAAAATTGATTTCGAGAGGTAAAACCCATGGCTGCAAAAGCAAAGAAGCCGGCAAAGCAGAAAATTGACGATCCAGTTCAGAAGCTCGAGAAGCGCATTTCGGATATCAAGGTAAAGCTCACGGGCCTGAAGGACGCCGCGATCAACGACCCTGTGCACCGGAAGCTCAAGAAGAGATTGCGGCGGGCTCAGAGGCGTCGGCGCAAGATCATGCTTTTCAACACGAGACTCGCTGCTCGCCATAAGGGCAAGAAACCAGCCGAGACCAGCGCGCCCGCCCCCGCCGAGGCGCCCGCAGAGGCTGCAGCCGAGGCTTCAGCCGAGTCCTCCGAAGAGACTTCAGCTCCAGCGTCCTGATGAAGCTCGCGATCCTGCTCGTGGATCACGGCAGCCGCCTCGACGCGGCCAACAACCTCCTTCCGGACGTAGCCGAGGTCGTCCGTGTGGGCAGCCCTCCGGGGACAATCGTTCATTACGCTCACATGGAGATGGCGTCTCCCACCATCGATGAGGGAATTGATGCCTGCGTGAAGGAAGGTGCCACAGAGATCCTCGTGCACCCTTATTTCCTAGGCCCCGGCAACCATTCCACGAAAGACATCCCCCGGCTGGTCGAAGAAGCGGCCCACCGGCATTCCGGCCTGCGCACGGTGATTACCGAGCCGCTCGGGCTGCACCCAAAGCTCGTTGAGGTTGTCCTGGAACGAATCGAATCCGCCCGTTTCCGGCCCCATCCTGCCGCGCGTTGACACCCAGGGGGACGGGGTCTAGAATTCTGCCCTATTGCTTTCTTGAACGACCAGCCCGACTACCCGAGGAGGTCCATCATGTCGCGTTCGAACGCAGCCGCCAGGCGGGGCAGCAACGTTACCCAGATGCACCATGCCCGCCAGGGGATCATAACCGGGGAGATGCGGCACGTCGCCGAAAGAGAGAATCTCGAGGCGGAACTTATACGCTCAGAGGTAGCACGCGGCCGCATGATCATCCCGGCCAACATCCACCATGAGAACCTGGAGCCGACCGGCATCGGAATCGCCGCGCGGTGCAAGATCAACGCGAACATTGGTAACTCCGCCGTCAGCTCCAACATTGACGCCGAAGTGAAGAAGCTGCGGACTGCCCTACGGTACGGCTCTGACACCGTGATGGATCTGTCCACCGGCGGAGACATCGACGCCATCCGGAAAGCCATCATTGCCGAGAGCTCCGTTCCCCTCGGCACGGTGCCTATTTACCAGGCGATCGAGTCCGTCGGTAAACCTGAGGACATCACTGCCGACAACCTGCTCGACCTGATCGAGCACCAGGCTCTCCAGGGAGTGGACTATGTGACGGTTCACTGTGGAGTGCTTCTCGAGTTCATGCCTCTGATCAGCGGGCGCCTCACCGGCATCGTCAGCCGCGGCGGCTCGCTCATGGCCCAGTGGATGTTGCATCACAAGAGACAGAATCCGCTGTACACCCACTACGACCGCCTGCTGGATATATGCAAGACGCACGATCTCACCCTGAGCCTCGGAGATGGACTCCGCCCCGGCTGCCTGCACGATGCCTCCGATCGCGCCCAGTTCGCCGAACTGGGAATTCTGGGAGAGCTGACGCAGCGCGCATGGGAGCAGGATGTCCAGGTCATGATCGAAGGTCCGGGACATGTGCCCTTTGATCAGATCGCGATGAACGTGCGCAAGCAACAGGAGGTCTGCCACGAGGCGCCTTTCTATGTGCTCGGCCCCCTGGTGACCGACGTGGCACCCGGCTACGACCACATCACTTCCGCCATTGGCGCCACCATGGCCGGGTACGCTGGAGCTGCGCTGCTGTGCTATGTCACGCCCAAGGAACACCTGGGATTGCCGAACGAGGATGACGTCAAGCAGGGCGTCATCGCCTACAAGATCGCCGCTCATGCGTCCGACGTCGCACGGAGGCGCCCCGGGGCGCGGGATCGAGACGACGAATTGTCAAAGGCGCGTTATGCCTTCGATTGGAACCGACAGTTCGAGCTATCCCTCGACCCCGAGACAGCCCGCGCGATGCACGATGAAACGCTGCCTCACGACGTCTTCAAGACCGCGGAGTTCTGCTCGATGTGCGGCCCAAAGTTCTGCTCCATGCACATCTCTCGCGAGATCGAAGACTGGAACGCGGCGCTGAAGTCGGGGGAAGCCGCCGAACCACCGGTGCCTGCCACCGAAGGTCCGAACCTGTCTTCGCGCAGGCCGTAGACATGAGCCTGCCTCTGGCCTGAGCGCTCGAGGTCCTCCGGCGAGGCCCCCACACATCCCTGTATGGCCTGGAGATTCTTCTGTGGCGCGATCGACGAGCTGTGCATCGGCTACAAGATCACCTTCCGGCGCGGCAGGGTACTGGCCACCCGTAACGAGCGCTGGCGCCGTCTGGCGGATCCGGAATTGCTCGCCGATCCCTGCCGCTTCTATGCCCTGAATGGCACTCTCCCGGATTTCTCACCCGGCCCTGTTCACCGCCTGCCATGGACCCGGTTCCAGGATCTGGCTTTCGATTCGCCCCACCCGCTACCGTTCCCGGAAGCCAACCGCGCGCGCGCCCGCTGGTTCCGCGGCGGCATCGATTTTGACCGGCCTCTCGTCATCCTGGGCCATGGTTGGGCCCATCGGGGGCTCGAGAACGTCCAGCGCATCTACGTAAAGCGAATCGTTGAGGGCGGTTGCGACCTGCTCCTGCCGACCCTGCCAATGCACCTCGAACGGGCTCCAACCGGTACCTACAGCGGCGAGATCATGGTGTCGGGGGACGTGGTCCTCACGGCAGAGGCCTTCCGCCAGGCCGTGGTGGAGATGCGCGCCCTCGTCCGATGGGCTCGCCAGCAAGGGTACACGCGGGTCGGCGTGCTCGGCTATTCGCTGGGAGGTTTTCTGGCGGGTCTGCTGGCCTGCGTCGAGAGGAATCTGTCTTTCGCCATCATTGCCGGGGCGTGCAGCGGTCTGGCAACGACGATCCTCGACACGCGGCTCGGCCGCAACATACGCAAGGATCTGGCCGTGTGCGGAATGCTCGATCGACAGAGACTCGAAGCGGCCTGGGCAATCCTGTCGCCGGCGCGGCTAAGACCACAGCTGCCGCTGCATCGACTCCTCCTGCTTGCCGGGCGCTACGATCGCATCATGCCCGCAAGCTCGGTGCGCCAGTGGCAGCGCTCCTGGCAACTCCCGTACATACGGTGGTATGAGCGGGGACACTACACGCTTCTGGCGCTTCCCGGAAAGGTGCTGAAGGAATCCCTGGCCTTCATCCACCGGCAAGCCGACACCAGAGCCAGGTGAAGATCCCTAGAACTTCCACCCCAGCCTGAGAGCGAACGTCCTGCCGTCCTGCGGAATGAGGATCAGCGGATCGTGCTCTTCTCGCGCGGGCCACCCATAGTCCCTGTCGAGCAGGTTGTAAATGCTCGCGCTCAGGCGCGCGTTGCTGTGGAACAGAGGCACCTGCAGCGTCAGGTTGGTCAGGAAAACGTCGGGGCCACGGGAGCCGTCCAGAAGCAGGCGATCGTCATAGAACTGCATGTTGACGGAAAGCCTCCAGTCCTTCCTCCCGAAGGGAACCGACACGCCGGCCTTGGCCATGTTGGGTGAGTAGTTGGTGAGCTCGTTCCCGTCTCCATCCTCGGCATCCACCCGTGCATAGCTCAGGTAGCCGCTCAATCCGTTCGCGAACCGTGCCCGAAGCGAGATCTCTCCCCCCAGGTTCTCCACGCGATCCAGGTTGGCGAACTGAAAAACTCCCGGCGAGATCTCAACCAGGTTGATCAGATCGCGGATGCGGTTGTGGTAGAGGGCCAGCCTGAACTGCAAGCGTGAGTTCAGGTTCGAGTCGAATCCCAGTTCGTACGAGGTCAGCACCTCGGGGTCGAGCTCCTGAGCTCCCAGTGTGAAGCCATCATCGTAGAAGAGCTCGAACGCGTTCGGAGCGCGAAAGGCCTTTGCCGCCATGAGCTTCACGTTCCACCTGCTGCTGGGCCCGTACACGAAGGCCAGCCGCGGGCTCACCGCGGATCCGAAAGAGGAGTAATCGTCGAAGCGCACTCCGCTCGTCAGCTGCACCCCGTTTGTGGACGCGTACACATGCTGGGCATAAAAAGAATATTCATTGAATGATTGATCCACGTCAGCATACCGGAAATGTGGATCTACATCGAAGTTTTCCATACGGACTTCCATGTTCCGCTGAAACCCCTGCCCGAAAGTGAAGCGATGCTTGGCCGAATGGGTATAATCCAGCTGAACCTCCTCGATGAAGAACTTGTCCCGGGAAATGTCGATGTTATCGATGATGGTGCCGAAGCCATCGTCGTAGCGGTAAGTTCCCCAGTAGCGTACGTCATCGTACGATGTCCGAATCGATAGATTCAGATCGTCGCGGAGCTTTTTCTCGTATTTGAGCTCCAGAAACCAGTGCGTGTCCGCTACCTGATTTCCCTCGTCATTGAACGTTACTCCATAGGCTGCGGTGGGGAGTCCCACATCACGGTAGATTCCGAACGCCTGGATCGTGAACGGCCCTTTCTGACCTGTCGCAAAGATCTGGTATGCATTCTCAAAGTCGCTCTTCTTCGTGACGCCGCCATTCATCCCCAGTGCGTCAAATTCCTCGAAGAACAGCTCATCCCCGTTGACGTTCAGAGCGCTCACTCCCAGTCCGATCTCCCAGCCCGCGACCTCGCCAGTGTGGCGCAATTCCAGCTTGCCGTAACCGAATGATCCGCCCTCGAGCTCCATCTCAGTGCTCCGGGGTCCGCTCGGTTTCCGGGTGAGGATGTTGATGGTCGCAAACAGGGCATTGCTACCGTAGAGGGCCGAGCCGGGGCCATAAACCACCTCGATCCGATCGATCAATGACATGTCGATACCGAGGTCCTCGCCCATGGGCGCATAGTCGAAATTGGTGTCGGCCATGGGATGGCCATTCAGCAGCAACTGGATGCGGCTGTTGAAATCCCCTTCACGGCCGAATCCACGGACGCCAACATACGTGTAGGTCCGGTCGTCATTTACGTACAGACCCGGGAGCGTTTGCAGAGCCTCCCCCAGGGTGCGATAACCATAGCGCTGGATCTCCTCGCCTGTTATCACGATCACGTTCGCGGGCGCCTCGCTGCTCTTCTGCTCGTAGCGAGAGGCGGTGACGATCGGAATGTCTTCAAAGACTAGCATCTCACTGACCGCGGACTGGGCCGACATTGCCCTGGCAGCTTCCAGTGGTTGCATGTTCTGCCTGAACTCAGGCAGCGCCCCCCGTACGGTCACACCGCTTCCCAGGGCGCAGACCCCTGCGACAGCCAGGAGTGCTAGACGGCGTCTGAGCCTTGTGGTGCTCGAGTCTTTCCTATTTCCAGGATCTGTTCTGACCTCCCCCATGAAATTCGGTGGAGTATTCATCCTGTACCGCCTTTCCAGATGTGGATTCACATCTGCTGTTGAATTGGCTGATTTGTATCGATCTGTCACATCCATGTCTGGCCACCCGCCTTCATCTAAAAATCTCTTCTGCGTTCTTGTGAGCTTCTCTTGGAATCTTTGTACCCAGT
>JAPUKU010000060.1 GCA_027295505.1 Acidobacteriota bacterium | reverse complement strand
ATGAAGCTGCGGATCGTGCTCATCTGGATCTATGCCGTTGGGCACCACGGAGACTTTGTGGGCGAGGAGCCGGAAACCGTCCGCCGACGAATGTGATACTGCAATTATCCGCTTCACGGTCGGAAGGGCTGCCCAGGAGTTAAAGAAGAGTCGTTCGGCAGTCCCTCCGTAGATAGTTCTGCAGTGAATGACAACCGGGCGCCTGGTCATCAAACCAGCCATGATTCCCATGACTTTGACCATCATGTGGTTGCAGTAGATGACGTCCACCGCTTCCGCCCGGATTATCGCGATGAGCTGAAAGACGAAAATGATGCTGTCCCACGTGTTGCGGACATAGGACAACGGCATCACCCAGGGTCCGCGACCCCGAAAGCGACGTTCAGGAAACCGCTCTCTGAGCCGACGTGAACAGATAGTCTTGATACCCTGATCGTTGAGCCTCTGGCCAATCGCACCCGGGGTGGGCATGACGACCAGCGGATCGACGAGACCGCGATCCAGATGTTTGAGCAAGTAGAACAGACTGCGGCCGGCGCCACCGCGGCCACTGCAGGCAGTCAGGAAAAGAGCTTTGACTGGCTTGTCCACCGGTGCCTAGTTTCCGACTCCGCGACCATGTACCATGCGTCACCACCCCGGTTTGGTAACGGTACGATCCACCGCGCGGTAGATAAGCGCTTTAGAAGAGCCCGTCCCGTGAGCTGCGCACGTTCAACTTGAGGTCTCTTCCGGTCCAGCCCAGGTAGATCCGGTTACCGAGGGCAATAAGGGTCGGGGACTGCTCGGTCCTCTCGTCCAGGATCACTTTGCCCCCCCAGTCAATACCGTCCTCGGAGCGCATCACATTGAGCTTGAAGTCGCCCCGGCCAACCCAGGTGAGGAACAGGCGGTCTCCAAACGAGGCCAGACCCGGACCCACGTTGCTCTGCTCATCGAGGATGATCTTGGCTCCCCAATCGATGCCGTCCCTCGAGCGCATGATGTTAATCTTCTCATCGCCACGCCCGATCCAGGAGATATACAGTCTGCCGTTATGGAACGTGAGCGCCGGCCGGTCCGTCGTTGTTTGATCCAGAACGACCTTGCCGCCCCAATCGATCCCGTCCGTGGACTGCATGATGTTGATCTTATCGTCCCTGCCCCTCCAGAGCAGGTATAGGCGATCGTTGAGAGCGACGATGTCCGGCTCGAGCTCGGATTTTTGATCCAGCGTGATCTTTGCCCGCCAGTCTATCCCCTCATCGGAGCGCATGATGTTGATCTTCTGGTCCCGACCGGTCCAGGCGAGGTATAACCTGTTGTTGAAGGCCGTGATTGAAGGGGGATGGTCACTTTTCTGATCCAGTGTGATCTTTGCCCGCCAGTCTATCCCCTCATCGGAGCGCATGATGTTGATCTTCGAGTCTCGACCGGTCCATGCCATGTATAGCCGGTCTCCCAGGTAGGCCAGAGCAGGTCCGAAGTTACTCCGCTCGTCGAGGATGGCCTGGCCTTGGCCCTCAACCTCACTGACCGGGAAGCCCAGGCCAATCGCCAGACATGAGCCTACTAGCCACGTCTTTGTGTCTAACCGTAACATTGGTGCACCTCTCATAAGGATGAGTCGGGACTCCGGAGGTCCGTGCCTTCGGACGTTCCCCCGAAGATACCCCTGTACTCCATCCCGGCAAGGATCTTCCAGGACTTCAGATTTCTCCTGATTTCAGCACCTTTCTTGCCTTCACCCAGTATGCCGACGGAAACTCCCTTCCGCGTTTTCTATCGATTGGCACCATGGTGATGACCTCATAGGAGCCTCGCAACAAGTGTCGTATGCCGTACTCGGTGAATCTCCAAAAGTCCTGCGGACTCATATGAATCGCCTGCCGGAATGGAAGTCCCAAGAGGAGAATCCCACCAACCTTCAGGATTCTCGTTAGTTCGTCCAATCCCGCTCGATAATCCTCGACATGTTCCAGAACTCCACTGCAGTACACACAATCGTACGACTCATCCTCTATTTCCGGCATCGATTGAACGTCGAGCGTCAAATCACACTTGAACTCCCTCGACACCTCAGACGTAGTGTACGATGAGGCCGCCGGAAAGTAGTTCTTGTAGAAATCTCCTTGTTTGTCTGCGTCGTTCCCGCTTCCAATCGACAAGACCTTGCCTTGAATATCCTTGCAGTGGTGACGAAGCCACTTGTTGCTTTCCCTCCTTGCCCGAGAGGGCCGCCGCGGCAGTCGCTCACGGAGCAGCTGGAACATCGAGTCAGGAAGGACCGTTTTCACCGTCCCCAAAGTGCTCTGGCTTCAGCGGCCCCCCACGCACTTCCCACCACTGTAGGGCCGCGATCAGGAAGACCAGGGCGGCCAGCATGACCAGGAAGAGGCCCGTCACGGCCAATTTGCCCATCGACTGAAGGCCTCCATGTCGTACGAAGATCAGGCCCCCAAACGCGGCACTCGTGGTCATGGTCGTCATGACGACGGCCCAACCGGTGGTTTTCATGACCCTCCGAAGCGAACCAGCGCCCTCCTCTAGATAGCGACGCAGTAGATGGACGCCGTCATCCACGCCATACCCAATGATCACCGGCAGCATGATCATATTGAACAGGTTGTACTTGATACCGAACAACAGCTGGAGTGCCCATAGGAGGGCGAAGCCGACCACAAGGGGAGAGACCACGAGCAGGGTGTGGGTGACGGAACGGAACGCGATAAAGAGAGCGATCACGATAACCACGCTCGTCAGCGTGATTGCAACCTTCGAGTCCCGCTGCATCAGCAGCAACATGTCGGCGGCAACTATCGAGCCGCTTGACGCAAAGTAGGTTCGGCCCGATGGGACCGTAATGCCCTCCATAGAGGAGAGCGAGTTCAGATCACTGGCGAACTCGATCGAGTTCAACCCGTCGCGAAGCAGAACGCTGGGGTAGACGAAGGCGAAATTGCCGATGGTGCCGTCACGTCCGACGAACTTTCGCTTGGTGCTCAGCGGGACGTCATCGAGAGTAAAGGGCGTATCGACGTCCAGGGCGGTTCTCAACCGCAACAGCCGCTCGCGGTCCTCGCCGGTCACCACGTCGAGCGCCTCTTCGTCGACTGTGGTTCTGATTTCCCGAATGATCCCGAGTTTTTCCTCCTGATCCTGGGGGAACTTGTCAAAGATGCTTTCTACTTTCTGGATGGTGGGAAAATCCGTGTCGTGCACGCGAATGCTATCGAGCACCTCGACCAACGCCACGAGATCCTCAGGGTTGTCCGCCAGCACGACGGCGGATGATCCAAGATCTTCGCCCTCGGCGTCCATCTTGAGATCATGGATCTTGGCTTTGACGCCCTGTAGGCCAGGCAGGTTGGACCTGAGGTTCCGAAAGTTGTACTCGAAGCTCAATTGAGGTACGAACAGGAGCACTACCCCAACGAGGACCAGAGCCCCGATGACCACAGGACGATATCCCCGTATGGGCCTCGTATCCAACGGCTTCGGATCACCCACCGTGACACTAACCGCATGGATGACTCCGAGCTTCTCGCCGAGCGTTACGAACGCGGGCAGCAGCAGGAGCATGGCCACCATGGACGCGAGAATGCCGGTTCCGGCGATAAACCCGAAATCGGAGAAGCCCTTGAAGTCCGCGACCATCAGCGCGTAGAACGCCGCCGCGGTGGTGAAGGCCGCGGTAACGATCCCCCCGCCCGTCTTGATCACCGCCGCCTCGAGCGAGGTCAGGACATCCCCACCCTCCAGTCTGGTCTCGAGGTAGCGCGAGTAGGTGTGGATGCCAAAATCGATGCCCAAGCCGAAGAGGATCACGAAGAGGAAAACCGTGATGGTGTTCAGCCCCCCGACCACCAACGATGCGATGCCGAAAGTCCAGATGATCGACAACACGAGCGGTACGGCGATCAGGATTGCCCCTATAAGCTGTCGCAATACCCCCGTTACCAGGCCCGCAGTTTTTCCGAAGATGGTGCGGAAGCGACCGAGGCGAAGTGGCTGCCTGAAATACAGGATCAACAGCAGAACCTGCAGGGTCATGCCACCGACCAGATTTCGCAGCGCGTCGGTCGTTATGACCCGGTATTCCTCCACTCTGTTCCGCACCTCTCCACCCAGTTCAACGAACATCGAGCGATGGTAGCTGGCGGGATCCATCTCGGCTATGAGGTTCTCTACGGTCGTGTACAGGCTCTGGGCGAGTTCGAGATTCAGCGAGGTACCAAACGGATAGGTACGCAGCATGAGAATGCTTCCGTCATCCGTGGCCCGGTACTGGCTCGGCACCCTGGCCTCGTAACGGCGCTCGTG
>JAPUKU010000006.1 GCA_027295505.1 Acidobacteriota bacterium | reverse complement strand
CACGGTGGGCGATCCAGGCAGCGAAGCCGACCACGATGATCCTACTGACCCAAAGGTCAAACCTGTCTGTGATCTTGCCGGGACCCGCTCAAAAGGCAGGACCCTGGGCGTTTCAGGGGTGAAACCGACCCTCCCCAAGTTTCTCGATCTCTGTACGGCGAGCGAGGGGGGTTGTCAAGGGGTCATTAATATAAAGCATCGAGTGAGCGGGAGTCACAACTCATTTATGGTGGACAACTTCTAGCTCCAATCATTGCCTGAATCTCCGGGCAGGCCGCCTGCCAGCGCCGCTGCTGGCCCGACGAGGGCAAAGATGGGCCATAATGGTGTCGATGCCCAAAAACGGAATGGAGGGGCCGGTCCTGCCGCCCGGTCTGGATCAAAAATACACCGCCCTGCGCGGGCACCTGAGCAGCATGGGATCGGTCCTGGTGGCCTATTCGGGAGGGGTTGACAGTGCGCTCCTGGCGCGTGTTGCCCACGATGTGCTGGGTGATCGAGCTGCTGCCGTCACGGCCGTCTCAGCCTCGCTCGCCGCAAGCGAGCGGCGGGCCGCGGCCGATCTCGCCCGCAGCATCGGCATCCGGCACCTCGAAGTCACCAGCCATGAGATCGAAGATCCGGACTATGTGCGCAACGCTCCCGATCGATGTTTCCACTGCAAGAAGGAGCTGTTCTCGATCATGGCCCGCAAGTGCGGCGAGCTGGGGATGCGCTGGAGCGCCTACGGAGCCATCACGGACGACCTGGGGGACGTACGCCCCGGAATGCAGGCCGCCAAGATTGCGGGAGTTGCTGCCCCGCTTCTCGATGCGGGCATCGGCAAGGAAGATGCCCGCATCCTGAGCCGCTACCTGGGGCTACCGACCTGGCACAAGCCCTCTTCTCCCTGCCTGGCCTCTCGAGTGCCTCATGGCACCCCCGTCCAGGTTGAGCTCCTGCGACGGGTCGAGAAGCTTGAGGCCTACCTGCACCGGCGCGGGTTTGCGGTCTGTCGGGTGCGTGTCGAGGGGGAGGGAGCGCGCATCGAGGTGGAGCCCCGGCGCATCGCGGATCTGCAGACCGGGGCGTCGCTGGAAGACCTGACCCGTGAGGCCCGGCGGGCCGGTTTTTTCTCCGTATCTATTGATCCCAGAGGTTATCGCAAACCCGGTACGGCCCCGACCCTGCCACTCTGGCGCAGCTGAAGCCGCTGCGGCCGAGTCTGCCGGGCGGCCGCGAGGAAGCCCGCCACTGCCACGAACATCGCTGCGCCGGGAAAGATGGCGGGCCACCAGGCCACATCGATCGTGGTGCGTGCGTCGAGGAGCAGGTTCCCCCAGGTGGGGCAGGGTGGCTCAACGCCGAAACCGATCAAGCCGAGGCTGGCCTCGAGCACGAGCGTTTCCGCAGCAGTGATAGCGCACGCCGTTGCGAGCATGGGAAGGGCGATCGGCAGCAGGTGCCTCAGCAGCAGCCGTGGCGCACTGGCACCGGCGGCCTGAGCGCTCTGGCGGTGTAGGCTGTTCCGCCAGCGGAGGGCCTCGGCCCGGGCCACACGCGCCGAATCGGTCCAGCGCGTGGCCGCGACTATTAATATGATCGGCATGGCACCGCGCCCCAGGCCGGATGCGGCTGCCACGAGCGCCAGCATTAGCGTCGGCAATGAGTCGGCTGCTTCAATCAGGCGGCCCGCCCAGAGGTCGATCCACCCCCCTTCATGCCCTGCCCAGAGCCCGATCATGGCTCCCAGCAGCAGCGCCAGAATTGCCGAGGTGGTGGCGATCCCGAGGGAGGACCGCCCTCCATGCAACAGGCGGGAGAACAGATCGCGTCCCAGGTAATCGGTCCCCATCCAGTGCTGCAGGCCAGGTGGCGAGAGCGCTGAAGGCAGATCGAGCGCCGTGGGTGAAACGAGCAGACCTGCCCAGGGCGCTTCAGGCCCGGTGATCAGGGGTGCTGCGAAACAGGCGATCACCAGAAGAGCCAGCGCGAATGCTTCGGGGAACTTGCGTGCGATCGAACCCAGAGACTTCATACCCCGGCCCCTTCGGAGTCGTGAAGGCGCAGCCGCGGATCCACCCATCCCAGAATGAGATCAGCGAGCAGGATCCAGCCGAGCGTGAACAGGATGGAGATCCAGGTCAGGGCCATCAGGACCGGATAGTCCCGCTGCAGGACCGACTCGACCAGCAGCCGGCCAGCACCGGGCCAGGCGAAGACGCTTTCGATGACGACATTGCCGGCCACCAGAGCGCGGGCCAGCGGCGCGCTCGTGGTGATCAGCGTGCGGGAGGCGGCCCCGAGGGCATGGCGCAGGTAGAGCAGGCGCGTGGGCAAACCGCGTGCCCGGGCTGCCATGACATGGTCCGCGTGCAGCGCCTCGACGAATGCCTCACGCACCAGCAGCGTGTAGAGCGCCGTACCTCGGTAGGCAAAAGCCAGCACCGGTACACAGAGGTATGCGATACGGGGGGCCAGAAGTCCCTCACCGCTGCCAGCCCCCGCCGGTCCTGCGCCGAGCAGCGGAAACCAGCCGAGATCAACCGCCAGAAACCGCTGCAGAAGAAGGGCTCCCCAGGCGGCGGGCACGACGGAGAGCACGGCCAGGAGGTGCCCCGCCCCACGCTCGAGGAAGGTACCGCTCCGGACCGCCAGCCAGAGCCCGGCGAACAGACTGCACACCAAGAGCAACAGTAGGGCGCTGCCGTTGAGGACTGCGGTCGCCCACAGGGCCCGGGCCACCTTCGGGCCCACCGCAGAGCGGTCGGAGAACGACAGCCCGAAGTCGAACAGCACGCAACGCCGCACCCAGTCCAGCGCCTGCACGCCAACGCTGCGATCGAGTCCAAACTCCCGTCTCAAATGCTCGACGGCGGCGCGATCGGTCGGGCGTGACTCCTCGCCACCGAGCCGGACCTCTGCAGGATCGCCCGGCAGCCCCTGGAGAAGCAGGAACATGACTCCCATGACCAGCAGGAGCGTGGGCAACGAGGCCAGGGCTCGCCTGAGAAGATAACCTGTCAAGGGCTGTCTTTCTGCACGAGGCGCCAGTGGACCGGACCCGGAAACCCCTGGAGCAGGCCGAGCGGGCCGATGTCGAAGCCCTGCACGCGGTGACTCACACCGACGAACTGCTTGGGAAAGCAAATGAACAGGAGGGGAGCGTCCTCGCGCAGAACCTCCTCGATGGCCCGTCCCACCGCCAGCCGCTCCTGCTCGTCGGCCAGGGTGATCTCGCGCTCGAGCAGGGATTCCAGGTCCGGGTCCGTGTAACCCCCGTAGTTGAGCCCCTCCTCGATCTGGGAGGAGTGTAGAAAATCGAACGTGCGCGGTTCAGGATCGAGCCTCCATCCGTGCACGGCGGCCATGAACTCACCGCTGCGCAGCCGGCGAACGAGCGAGAATGCATCCACCCGCTCGAGGCGTACCTCGACGCCGATCCGGGCCAGATCTGACTGGAGCAACTGGGCGGCATCGCGCCGGACCGGATCCTCCAGGGCATAGAGCAGCGGGAAGGAAAGCCGCCGTCCCTGTCGATCACGCCAGCCATCCCCGTCGCGGTCGATCCATCCTGCCTCCTCCAGTAACTGCTCCGCTGCGGCGGGATCGTAGGGGAGGGGGGCGACGCCGGCTCGCCCCCGGCGCCAGATGGGCGGATAGAGCGTCGCCGCAACCCGCGCCTGGCCGCGACGCACCCGGTCCACGAAGGCGGGCCGGTTGAGCGCCAGGGCCAGCGCCTTTCGCAGACGCGCGTCGCCGAAGATCTCCGGGAACTTTCTTATGTTCCAGACCACAACGTAGATGACCGGACGGTCGTACTCGACCACCCTGAACGAGCTCTCACCCGTAGGCGCTCTCTTGGCGCCGGGAGTTTGCACGATGGCGATATCGACGTCACCCCGTTCCAGCGCGCGCTCGGCGGCCAGCGCTTCTGGAATGATCTTGAACAACAGGTAACGGATCGCCGGTACTTCACCCCACCAGGCGGGGTTGCGTTCCAGCAGGATCCACTCGTTGCGGCGCCAGCGCGAAAGACGGTACGGTCCGCTCCCGGAAAGCCAGGATTCATGGCGCTGGGTGTCGTTCGCGTTTCCCCGGGGCAGGATCGCCAGGCGCTGCCACGGCATCACGCTCAGCGGTGCTGTGGAGGCAAAATGCACCCTGATCTGCCTCGCACCCATCGTCTCGATCGAGCGGACTTCGCCAAAGAGAGCTCTGAGATCGAGGGAGGGGGTCCGGGGATCCAGCGCTCGCTCGAGCGTCGCTTCGATGTCGGCTGCCCCGAACGACGAGCCGTCTTCCCACCGGACCCCGGGGCGCAGGCGGAACCACCAGGCGTTCTTCTCCTGCTCGCGCTCCCACTCGAGGGCGAGGCGCGGCACCGGCCGCAGATCAGAATCGAGATCAATCAGCGGTTCGGCAATGAGGGTCGAGACCAGGCGGGCGAGAGTGTTGTGTTCGGTGATCGGGTCCAGGATCCCGGGGTCGGCACGAATGGCGATGCGCAGGGTCTCGGCCCGATCGGGCGGGGGCGGTCCGGGAGTGGAGCAAGCGGGAGGTAGCGCAAGGAAGCAGGCGATCCAGGCGAGCTTGCGGCGGCTCAGCCCGGCACGCTGCTCAACTGCCGGAGGGCTGGTCCGCGGCCCAGCGCCACTGTGCCCGGTTGCCATCGCTGTCGGAAGCCTCAATCCGAACCCGGCGCGGGCGCGCGTCACCCTGCCAGCGATAAGTCTCGCTGCGGGAGTCTTCGAGGCCGTCGTCGGGCATGAGCCGCTGGGCCGGAGCCTGATTGATCCACAGCCGCACACTGCTCAGCGTGCTCAGCTCATCGGTGACCTCGAAATCGATCTGCGGCGAGTCCTGATCCAGGCGGCTGCGTTTAATTTTGATGAGGGGCGCCGTGTAATCCACCTTGAAGAGAACAGGCGCCGCCGCCGTCTGCTTGGCCGACTCCGGGGAGTTGTCCCGCGAGTCGCTGGCCTGCAGGAGAAGCTCGTACCAGCCCTCATCGAGGTGGGCCACGCTCCATGAATACTTGTTGGAGAGAATACCGTCAGCCAGCAGTGACCACTCCTCGGCACCCGCACCACGCAGCTTCAGGGTGGCCACCGGCCGGTCGCCGTCCGGGTCGGAGATCCGCCAGGAGACCGTTCGCAGGCTGGTACGATGACGCTTCCTTCCGAATGCCGGCGCCCCCGGTTCTGTCTTGCCGTCGTTCCGGCGGGGCAGGAAATACTCACCCGGAGCGTGCAGCCCCACCTGTTCGATGCGTGGCGGGCGGTTAGCCGGCAGGTAAGACAGGCTCAGCTCGCGGAGCCGGGTGGGGTTCGAGTCACTGCTGCGGTTGAGTGTGACGCGCAGCTGCAGGTAGCGTCCCGCGGGAGAGACGATGGGCGTTCCGGAGGAATTCACCATGGCGGGCGACCATTCGCTCCATGCGGAGTCCGGTCTGGCACTGTTCCCTGAACGGCTGAACAGCTCGCTGCGGGAGCTCGGCAGGTCCCCGGTGCTCCAGCGCACGCGCCCCCAGCGCGCGAACGAACCGGCATCAATCGGCTGGGTGACCAGACTTGCTGACTTGGCCACCGAATCTGCGGCCATGAACACCTGGCCCGGCCGGCCGGTCAGGAGAAAGAGACGGCCGTCCGCCGTGGTGCCGATCGATGTCACGTGGCTGGCTTCCGGTGTGCCCAGCAGCGTCCATCGGTTAGGGGCCTCCAGCCGGTAAAGGCGCGCGGGCTGGCCGGTGCCGAAGTAGAGCGTTCCGGCACTGTCTACCTCCAAGGTGTGCAGCCACTCGTTCGGGGAGCGCCAGACCTCCTGGGCGGCGCCCGTGGCGTCCAGCGCGAAGATGCGTGACTGTGGACTCAACGCTTCGGGCGGCTCGAGCGCTTCGTCCAGGTTCAGCGGCCGGGCCTCCTCTCCCAGCATGAGAGGGGACTGAGAGTCGAAGGGAGAGGTGATGAGGAGATCTTCACCATCGCGCCGCTCCCGGCGCTTGCGCCGTTTGTCATCCCGGGTCGAATCCACCAGCCCAACGTAAATTTTCCCGCCAGCGCCCACCGCCAGATCGCTGACTTGCCGGAACCCGCCCTGCAAGAGTGTGCGGATCGTACCGTCTTTATGAATCTTGTACACCAGCCCTTGTCCGTCCGTGCCGGCGAGGATGCTGCCGTCCGCCTCCTTGGCTATCGCGGTGATATGCGCATCCGGCGAGTCGAGAACCACCTTGCCGCGCCCGCCGCTATCCACGCGGTAGAGTTTCCCCCGTCCGCCTGTACCCACCCAGAGTTGATCCGATCCATCGCTCAGCAGACTCCAGATGTAGCGTTCTTCCGTTTCAAAAAAGGGACGCGATTCGCCGCTCCGGTTCACGCGATAGACACGCCCGCGGGGCGAGGTTGCCACGTACAGCTGGTCGTTCGAGTCCACAGCGAGAGCGCTCACCTGCATCTCGTCGCCCTGGAACAGCAGGGTTGCGTTCCCGTGTGAAGTAAAACGGTACACGCGGGCCGGACCGGCGGCCCCGACATACAGGTTGCCCTCGCTGTCCCGCGTCTGGCACAGCAGATAGGGAGCGCTCGAGTCCGAACCAAGGTTCAGTTTTCGAAGCACGGGCGAGAGGGAGAGCGAGCCATCGGACGCCAGGGCAATCCCCTCCAGGCTCACCGGGTTCCAGGGATGAGAACGGCCGAAGCTCAATTCCCGGGTCTGGGATGCTCCCGCGATGCCGGCCGCCAGCGAAACCGCACAGGCGCAGGCGATGCGAAGACCCGTGATCAATGCCGGATCTCCAGATACAGCAGTCGGTGGCCCTCGATCGTGGCGTCGACCGGCAGGTACTCTTCCGCCAGGCCGCGCAGAGGCAGTTGTACAACCCCGCTGCCGCGCTGGGGCGGTGCGATGAGCACCGACTGGGTCGGGGGCAGGTTCGGGAGCCGCTCCCCCTCTACAAACAGGCCCGTATCGGCCTGCGCCAGGTTGACGTAGAGACGATCGTTGCGGCGCAGGTGGTTGATGAGCCAGATCAAATGATCCAGGTCGCGCGGAGCCGCCCCGGCGGCGTGCCTCTCGGCGCGCGCCAGCGAGAGTGCGTCCCCGACTTGCAGCAGGGCGCGGCCCTCCACGGCCTCCTCCGGGATTTCCAGGGTGATTTTCTCGACCCGGGAACGCTCGCGCTGCGCCAATACCTCGACGTACACGTCGAGGTTGGAGCCCGGAACTCCCCACGGCTGCTCAGTCCAGACCTGGCCCAGCCGCGCCGAACGCCGGCCGGGTGTCAGTTGCATGAGAAGGTTCACCGCTCCGATCGGCGCGTCACGGTATTCGTTGTTCATGATGATGTAGACGATGTAAGCCACGGTCAGCGAGGCCAGGAAGGATGACTGGCTGCCGGAAAACATGTTCGCAAGCTGAACACCTTCGCTGCCGAGAACCTGAATCACTGACCCGGGGCTCAAGGCCACCGTGACCTCTCCCAGGCCGCTGCCTTCGAGGCTAATGAGGTTGAGGAGGGACACATATAGCAGCAGCGGCGTGAGCAGTGGGTCCTCCACCAGTTCCAGGTTGAAGATCCTGGGTCGTGGGGAGTCCGTGGTGATCTCCACCCGCACGGGAACGGTCCTGGGCTCCAGGCCCAGGCGGCCGTACAGCCCGGGCAACCGATCCTCCAGGATCGATCCGACAACCGGTCCGCCGCTTGCGAACTTGAACGATGTCGACAGGCTCGGCAGCAGGGCTTCCACAGTGGCCGTGGTCATCGGTATCTCGGTCGGGCCGAGGTTCAGGAGGGGATGCCCGAACGCGAGTATCTGATCGCCCTCACGATGCGTCACCGTTCCTATGGCGGTGGCTTCGAGATCTCCGCCGATCAGACGTGCACCGACAGGGGAGCCTGGAGCCAGCTCCGTAATCAGCGCGGACGAGCTGGCTGATGAACCACTCTGGACAGGCTGTACGCCCAGCAAACGGCCGATCTCTTCCGTGGCGCCCGGGTGGAAGCCCGACAGGAGCAGCGGCAGGGTGGCCTGCACCGGCCCGCCGGCCCGGGAGTGAAACTTCAGACGGCGACTCCAGGTGTCGAGAGCCTCGCGCAGGGCGTCCGGGGAAAGCACGCGCCCGCTGAGGTCGATCGACTCACCGGCTGCCGCCCGCAGTCCCGGGCGCCGATCCCGCTCCAGCATGCGGAGCATCTCGTGAATGGGCGTGATGCCGGCAATCGGCTCGCTCGCAAAGGGCCAGGAGTAGGCAATGGCGCCGATCAGCTTGCCGTCCGCATAGACAGGGCTGCCGCTCATACCGGCCAGGACGCCCGTCCTCTCGAGCGGACCGCCGCTCAATCGCGCCAGGATCAGGTTCTGCCGGGGGCCGATGTTCTTGAGGCGGCCGAGGATCTCGACCTCAAAGTCCTCGATCTGGTTTCCCTTGAAGACCGTACGCCCGATGCCGCGCATGCCCGGGCGCACCTCCTCGAAAGGCAGCAGCTCTATCGCCAGTGCAGGTGAGGCGAGGCTCAGCGCAAGGAGGGCACCTGCGAGCCGCAACAGAGCTCGATCCCTGCGGGCAGACATCATGACTGCTGGAACTGTGCGACCCGATTGCGACCGGCCGTCTGTGCTTTGTGCAGTGCTTCTAGAGCGCGCTCCACCAGGTCGTTGCGGTTGGTGACGCTGGGATGTGGAAAGGTTGCAACGCCGAACGACAGGGTTGTCTTGATCAACGGCCGGTATGAGCCCTGACCCTTGGCTTCCTTGTAGATGTACCCGGCCGTGAGGTTGCGCAGGCGCTCGGCGACCTGGACCGCGCGCCCGGAGTCAGTCTCAGGGAGCAGCAAGGCAAACTGCTCACCCTCGTACCGGGCGACCAGGTCGACCTTGCGTACCGCACTCGCCAGGAAGCCGGCCACCCCGCGCAGGAATCCGTCGCCCACCTTATGGCCGTAGGTGGAGTTGATGTCGCGGAAGTGATCCAGATCGGCAAAGAGCAGCGACAGTGGTTTTTCGTACCGCTCGCAGCGCAGGAACTCTTCGTGCAACCGGTCGTGGAAGGTGCGGTGGTTGGCGAGAAGCGTCAAAGGATCGATGCTTTCCGCCCGGCACAAGCGTTCCTCGAATTTTTCAAGCTCGCGTCCACGTTCGCAGAGCCTGCCTGCCGCCACCAGGAGGTTCCTCAGCAGGGGCACAGGGGGCGGAGACGGAGCCTGCAGATCAGCGCCCTGGTCGAGCCACTCGAGCTCGTTCGGATCGATGCCTTGGCCGCTCAGGACCAGAACGGGAGTTCGCTGGCCCCGGGGCTGGCGGCGCACGGTCTCGATGAGAGCGCTTCCCGAGCTCGCGGAGGGGTTGAAGAGCACCACGAGGGCGCCCGATGACGTGAGCGCTCCGGCCAGGTCCGACTCACGCGGAGCTATCTCCTGGATCTGGGTGTCCGGATGCTCCAGCATTTTTCGCACCTCGGAAAACCCTGCGGAGGCAGAATCTCCGACCAGCAGGATGAGATTGGGTAATGGGTGAGACATCGGGCAGGAGGATCTCTTGAGAGCGGCGATGTTAGCCGTAATGAATCCTGGCTGTCAACGCACCTTGAACCGGTTGCTGAGGCTCCAACAGGTGCGATGACAGGGACGCTCCACCCGCAGAGGGATGGTCGTCGACGCGCGCCGGGGGGACCGGAGTGCGGGGTGGTCCTGCCATCGGCAATAGTCTGGAACCCCTGATGCTGGACTCAACCGTCACCACGGTCTTGGTCTTGCAGCCCGTAAGACTGACACTTCTAGCGACAAGGAAAAATACCTAAGACACCCGTGCTAGCTCGGTTCTTCGGTGATTCGTTCATCCGGCCCGACAGGCGCGTTTGGGCGGGTTTTGGGCACTGAGGCGGACATCTGAATGGACGGTAATCACTTTTCGAGGTATAGAAACTGGAAAGGAAGCGCTGGGTGAAAATAGAGAGGCAGAAAATGAAAAAGCCATACGAGAAACCGGGCATCATCTGGACCGAGAAGCTTGAGGTTCAAGCGATTACCGCCTGCCTCAAGGGCCCAGATGACGGCTCCTGTGGCGGGGCGATAGTATTCTAGGCTATCTACCCAACCGTCTCGAGCGGGGGCGGGCACTCCGACCCGCCAGGGGCCGCGACCTTCCACCTCGGTGAGTTCGCTGCGGAGACAACTGACATGCCGCGTCGCGGCGGCTACATGCGCTCGGGGATAGGGATGCCGAGCAGGCCCAGTCCGCGTTCCATCTGGCGCAAGAACAGATCGGTCAGCAGAATCCGCAAGCGGCGCCGGTCGGGGTTTTTTTCCTGGAGCACCGGATGGTGGTGGTAGAAAGTGTTGAATTGTTGCGCCAGCGAGAATAGGTACTTGCCGAAGAGCGATAGCTCGAGGCTACCGACAGCCTGGCGCGCCACCCAGCGATCCCTGGCCAGCGCTGACAGCAGCCCCCAGTGCTCGAGACCTTCGGGTGAGTTCAAGTAATCACGGTCGATGTGCGGATCCCCCGGATCAATTTCGGCCGCAGCAGGCCCTTCTCGCTCGCGCAGCTTGCGCAGAATGTTGGCGGCGCGAACCGCGGAGTAGATGAGGTAGGGACCGGTCTCGCCCTCGAACGCCAGCGCCTCGTCGAAGTCGAAGGCGATGACCTTGTTGCGGGTGTACTTGAGCATGAAGTAGCGCAGGGCGGCCAGGGCGATGGCGTGGGCGGCTGAGTCCAGGGCCTCGGTGTCTAGATCGGGATGCCTTGAGCGCACTTCGGAGCGCGCCCGTTCTTCGAGACGATCGAGTAGATCATCCGCTTTGACACCGAGCCCCCGGCGGCCGCTCACCTCCACAAAGGGCCGTTGCAGATCCTCTTTGTCGAGCTTGTACCCGAGTTCCCGGGCGCAGGTTGCTGACAGCGCCACCATCTCATACGCGAAGTGGATTGACTGTTCCGCCTGTCCGGGGTAGCCCATGGCGCGAAGCCCGGTCGCCACGACCTTCTGAAGGTAAGACTGGCGTACGTCGATCACGTTGTAGACGCGGCTAGCGTGTCCAAAGGAGGAACTGCTGGCATCTCCCTTACCACAGGTAGTGGAATGGATAACCGTGCCGTCCGGGTAGCGGTGGAAGGCGCGGTAATGAAAATCGGTGTCCAGCAGGTTAAACTTCCACATCTGATAGGCAATGTCCTTGCCCACGTAGGTGACCGTACCGTTTGAGCGCACCAGGATCTTTTCCTGTACGTCTCCGCCGGCCTCCGGGGACTCGCTGCCTCCCTCTTCGGCGCCCATCTCCATGACCCAGCAACCAGCGTTCTTGCCCTCGCTCACGAGGCGTGCAGCGCCGCTGGACCGCAGGCGTTCAAAGGCACGTTCCCAGAAGTTGAAAGCCAGGATGTCACCTTCCCAGGGGAGGAGGTCGTAGCGCACGCCGATCCTGTCCATGGTCTGCAGATGACAGCGCACGATTCGATCGCTGATCACGTCGGCGAGGGCTCGCGCTGAAGGTTCACGCTCCTCGAGACGTTTCAGCGTTTGCTGGCGGAGCTTCAGGCGCTCGGGATCCGCGGCAAGGTACTTGCTTGCCTCTGCGTAGAGGTCCCAGCACAGGTGATCAAAGCGCCCTTCGATCGCCCTGACCGCTTCGGCATCCTGGTGGCGAAGTTCCTCGAAACCGACCATCAGATCCGCCACCTGCACCCCCGTGTCATCGATGTAGTTCTGAACCTCGACAGGATGACCCAGGTGTCGCAGGAGTCGCACAAGTGTATCCCCGAGCACTGCATTACGCAGGTGCCCGATATGGGCCGCTTTGTTGGGATTGATGTTGGTATGCTCGACGGTGATCTTCTCGCCGTCTGCGGCGGGCGGCGGGCGGTGCAGATGGCCGCTCAGATCAACCAGGAAGCGGCTTCGATCCAGGAAGGCGTTGAGATAGCCGGCCCCGGCAACCTCCACGCGGGCGATTGCGGCTGGCAGTCGAAGGGCGGCCGCCAGATCCTGGGCGATGTCCCGCGGGGCGCGTCGCAGGCGGCGGGCGAGCTCGAAGGCAACAGGTACCGCAAGATCGCCGAGACGCGGTTCAGGGGGAATCTCAATGGCCGGCGCCTCGATGGTGACGCCGAGCGATTCGCGACAGGCGCGTTCCACTTCCTGGCGCAGGCTGGCAATAGTTGCGCCGATCAAACAGGGCTCAGCTTTCTTCCGGCGGTTGCTTGCTAGCGTCTTCGGGAGGGATGATCTCCACGAGATCCTGGGCGATCTCGTCAAAAACCGACTTCAGGAGCTGGCTCTTCTCCGAGTTGACACGGGGCAAACCGCCCGCCATCAGTTGCTCCATGCGCTTGGCCGCGACGATCGTCAGGGAAAACCGGTTGGGGATCTTTTCAAGACACTCGTTGACGCGTATTCTGCTGCTCATCCTCGTGACTCTCCTTTTTGGTGAACGGTCGGCAGCGCTCAGTGCCGTTGCGCCGATTCCGGAATGCGAATGCTAATCCCGGGGGATCGTTCTGCGAATCCCCCGATCGTCAAACCTTCCAGGTAATAGTAATACTTCCGGCCTGGCTCCGCGTTGCCATCCCGATAGACGTAGCGCAGGGATTCCATCGTGTCCCCGCCTGCCAGGATCGGCACCTGGTTGATGCGCACGTAGCCCGTCAGGGGGGATCGGCTGCGGTAGAGGTTCCAGGCGGCCAGGTCCGATTCGCTCTGCGTGATCCAGTTCAGGACAACGCCAGCAGGGGAGGGTTCCGCCTGCAGCCCCGCCAACTCGTACGGGTAGGCGGGGTCGTGCCACACCGAATAGGAAAATGTGCCGGCTTCGCTTCCCCGCGCCGACACGTAGGCCACGGCCAGAGAGGCCCGGCTGATCGCCTGCCATGGAAAGGTAAGGGTGGCCCTGCCGTCAGAGTCGACGGGGATCTCCGCGGAGTAAAGAGGGCCGCCGTTGCGTCCCTCGAAAAGTGCCAGGAGAGTCCAGCGGCCTCGATCGTCTCCCTGGAACTCCAGCCTGGTCCCTCCGGGCCCGGCTCCGGGCAGGAGTCGAATCACGTGGCCCGACCAGGGCTCCAGCACGCCGCTACCGGCGGGGCCCTGGGCGGGGTAGCTCGCGTGAACAGTGTCGGCCTGCGTGGGCGCCAGGGTCTCGGCAAAGGGGAAGTGGCGTCCGTCATCATCGTTAGCCGTGAACATTCCCCATGCCAGATAGGTGGTGATCTCAGAACCCAGGTCCGAGCGATCAAGGGCCGCAAAGGTCGACTCCGCGGCCTCTGCGAGGTTGTCACCCGGCACTGCCGCCAGCTCCTCCCATAGTCGTCTCAGGATCGGACCCGATACCGGCCGGCTCAGGTCGAGAAACAGCGCCCAGAGACCGCTGCCCTGCGACAGTCGCAGGTCATCGCTGAGGAGCGAGGTGGAGCGTCGCTGCAGGCGCTCGTTGAAATGATCCAGATAGGGACGGACATCGCGCCGGGCCTCGACCTCGAGTGCCACAGCGCTGGCCTCCTGCCAGGGGAGAGCCTCGCGGTGTGAGTAGGACCACAGAACGGTATGCGCCAGCTGGTGGATGAGGGCCTGCTGCAGGCGCTCCGGATGACGGAGAAGTCGAGGGGAGAGAAGGATGACAGCCGCGGCGTCCTCCTCGAACGTGTGCTCCGGCTCACTTACCAGCAGCGCCATTCCGTCGGCACCGGCCGGTAGGTCGGCTGAAATGTAGACCGTCAGTGGCGCGCCTGATGAAGCGGTGACAGGAGGAAGCCACCCCATGACGTCCACCCATAGGGCCAGGGCCCGGCCGGCCTCCAGGGAGGCCAGCTCGATCGCCTCGGTGGCTGTGGGCTGGAAGCTGCCAGAAAGAGCCCGGCGGGCGTCACGGACTGTGCGCCACTCTAGCCCCTCGGCAAGGATGAATGGGTCACTGGACTGGGGAGTGGCCAGGAGACTCCGGGCCACGGATCGTGCGTGTGAGCTGAGGTGGGGCCGTTCGAGGTGCAGGGCCAGGCTGAGGGGTGTGGCGCAGCGGACCGGCAACGGGTCCGGACCGACAATATGCCCCCACAACTCTATCGGGCTCTGCTGGGCCGAGAGGGTCGGAGCCAGGGAGCGGAACGACCGCACAATATCGGCGGCCGAGCGCTCTGTCGGAGCCTCGGCTCGCACACCCGTCCATGCCAACCAGCAGAAGGCTACCGCCCAGAAGAGCGTCGAACGTGTGCGGAATCTCATAGGAACTTCACAGGCAATATATCGGTTAAACTATAGTGCGTCAAGGAGTTTCGGGCGAAAGACCTTCTCCTCCGGCGGCCAGCAGGACGACCGTGATGTTGTCTTCGCCCCCACTGGCATTAGCAAGGTCGACCAACCGGTGGCAGGCCTCGTCCAGATCGTCCCGGGCGGCACACACCGCGTCCAGGATCTGTTGCTCTTCCGCCATCGAGTTGAGGCCGTCCGAGCAGAGCAGAATGATGTCGCCGGAGCGCAGTGGCTCAGCCCAGACCTCGGCCTCAACCTCCTCCCGGCTGCCCAGGGCGCGGGTAATCACGTGTCTCCAGGGATGGTGGTCGGCTTCCTCGGCGCTCAGATGGCCCAGCTGCACCTGCTCAGAGACCCATGAATGATCCCTTGTGAGGAGCTGGATGGACTCTCCACGGATGCGGTAGGCACGGCTGTCGCCCACGTGTCCAATCCAGGCCGTGGCGTTCTCGACCAGGGCCATGACGAGCGTTGTGCCCATTCCCTGCAGATCCGGACGGGCCTGGGTCTGCTCCACGATCGCCTGGTTGGCCTCTTTGATGGCCCGGTGGATCAATGCGCTGGTATCCTCCTCGGCGCGGCTGGCCTGGCGCAGGTTGCGCTCCACGATCTCGACGGCGAGCTTTGAGGCCACCTCACCTGCGGCGTGGCCTCCCATGCCGTCCGCCACCACGAACAGCCCGCGTTTCTGATCGGCGAGGAACGAATCCTCGTTGCTGGGGCGCCGGCGCCCCGGATCGCTGCTTCCGGTTCCGCGGATCTTCATTTCTTTGCGGCCAGACGGCGCTTTGACGTGAGCTTCTGCAAAAGACCGAGGGCCACCGAGTTGTTAGGGTTGCCCCGCAGCACTTCGCGGGCTTCCTGCTCTGCCTCAGTAGGGCGCTCCAGCTCGAGAAGCGCATGCGCCAGGTTGAGGCGCGCCACCACGTACTCCGGGTTGCAGCGCAGGGCCACGTTGAACTGCTCCACGCCCTCCTCAGCCCGGCCGGCGTCGCACAGGGCTGCTCCGAGCGTGTTGTGCACGTCCGGAAATCCCGACTGGGACTCACAGGCGCGACGCAACTCCTCGATCGCCTCGTCGTAGCGTTCTCGCTGTAGGGCGGCCAGCCCCAGACGGTAGTGATGCTCGAACTGGTGCGGTCGCCGCAAGAAGGCCTCCCGCATGGCTTCCACAGCCTCCTCCGGTTTTCCGGCGATGAGCGCCTCTCGGCCGCGCACGAACGGTTCATCCACCGTGCGCAAAGCGAGGTCCCGCGCCTGCTGGAATTGCTGTAGTGCCTCCGTGGAGCTGCCCCCCTTAAAGAGGGCGAAGCCCAGGGACAGGTGAGCGTCAAGGAAATCACCGTTGAGCTCGAGCGCCTTGCGGTAGGAAGCTACAGCCCGGGTGGTCTCGCCTTTAAGCTGCAGCAGGCGGCCGATGTGGTGTTCCAGGTCCGCGTAGCCGGGGCTGTATCCCTGAGCGTCCTGGAGTGCCCGTAACGCCTCATCCAGACAGCCCTCTGATTCGTGTGTCTCCGCGGCCGAGACACAAGTCTGTGTCAGGTAATATCTCGCCATGCGCGCATCGAGGCCTTCTGGATGTTTCTCCTGCTCGAGCGCCCGCCGGAGATAGGTGACCGCCTGCTTGAACTCGCCGCGGTAATAGTGATAGATGCCCGACTTTAGATGGTAGTTGCCGAGCAGGTTTCGAACTTCGCGAATCAGCCGCACGATCTAGGCTCTCACTACTTCCTCTTGAAGGTTTTCATCTTCTGGCTGCGTTGATCGACGACCCTCTTGGCCAGCTTGCGCAGCGTGTCCGATACGTTCTTGTCGCCCACGAGGTTCTTGATGTCTTTGTTGTTCAGGCGGTTCAAGAACGGCAGTGACAGTCCCACCGGTGTCTTGGGATTGCGCACCAGGCTGTGTGCAATGCTGTACTTGCGTGTCCAGTTCTTGTTGATGGCGATCTGTCGCAGAATGTCGTCCGAAACGTTGCGCATGTTAGCGATCATCTCGAGCTCCTGGTCGTTGATCTTCGGACTCTTCAACACGGTCGAGGCCACCATTTTGTTTGAATCCCGGATGAGAATGGTGCGCTCTTCCTTGTTGGCCTTGACACAGAGATTGATCTTCTCCGGCACGGTCAGCTGCATGATGCGCACGTGGGCGGCCTGGAAAGCCTCGTCGGACGACTCCTCGGGCGTCAACTCGGGTGCGGCGCTCTCCGTCGCAGCGGGGGCCTGCTCTTCAGAAACGGGGATCTCAGCCTCGGCCGCCTGTTCCTCTGCGGGCCGTGTGAGAACGACCTTCTGGGAACCTCTCTCCCAGAAATCCTGCTTGAACTGCATGAGTAGCCGCCGCGCGTCGGGCGGCAGGCCCGTGTTGGCATCGAGGCAATGAGCGATCTTTGCGTTCGAAAGCAGCCGCGTCTGGTTGATGAGGATCCGTTCGAGTACCGCTACGTGGGGGCAGGACGCCAGATGCTCCAGGGTGGTATCGCTGATCTCAGGTATAGCAACCAGCCTCTCGAGCACATCTGGCTCCAGCCCTCCACACTGCGCGAAATAATCGAGCACCGGCGTGGCCAGGAGTTCGTCCGCCTCCAGGGCCGCGGCGAAATCGGCACGCGCCTCCCCGGCGAGCCGTTCCTCGGCCGCTTTCCGAACGCTGGCATCGGTGTCTTCCCGCAGCTTCAAGCACAGCAGAAGGCGCTCAGGGCGGGTGACAGGAAGGGCTCCGCGCGCCGCCGCCAGGCGGGCAGGCGTTGGAGCCTGGCCCGAAAGGATGGTCGCCGCCAGCGGTGACACACCGGGCAGGGTAGGCGCAGCCGGATTCACGGATTCGCCTCTAAACCATCCAGGCGAGCCGGGGGCCATTCCTCGCGCCTGACGACATAGGGCAGGACCCGGTCTCCAGGACCACCCGGCAGCTCGAGAGTGGTGCCGTTGATCTCGACCTTCACGGCGCGGGCGTCGGTTGTGCTCAGGCTGACCTCTTCAAGACAGGTGAAGCGACGAAAGGTACCGGCCTCCAGGGTTCGGTTGATGGTTTCCTGGTCATCACAGAGCACCCTGACCCAGGTGCGATCCTGAAAGGTGAGGCTCACCTCGAGGCGTTCCGGTGGTGCGGGACGCTCCGGGGCGGGAACCGGCAGCAGCTGTTCCGGGACCGGGTCAGATGCATTCACTGGGAGGTCTGTCCCCGATTGAACAGAGGCGGGTTCCGGCGCGGCCACACCCGTTTCCTGTGGCGGTTTCCTGGACCGGCTGGCGGCGGCTTCCTCTCCCATGTGTCTCACCCCGGTCCATAGGAGGAAGGCCAGTCCGAAGAATGCGAGCAGGCTGGCTGCGGCCGTTATGGAGCGCACGCTCCGGCCGGCTCCGCGCGGTGGGGAAGGGGGCCCGCCCGGAGGGCCGAGCAGGTCCGGCGGCTCGGGCTCGGCGCGCTGCTGCTGTTGTTTCAGCTCCATGAGAAAGGCATTGATCATGGCTTCTTCATTGAGGCCGATGTGTCGCGCGTACGACTTGATGAAGCCGCGCGTGAAGATTCCTCCCGGCAGGACATCAAAATCGTTGTTCTCAAGCGCTTCCAGGAAGCGCAGGTTGATCTTCGTGGCCTCGGCCACTTCGCGCAGGGTGATCTGGCGCAGCTCGCGCTCGCAGCGTAGCTCATCGCCGAAGGAGCGCTGCGGCTTCCCGCCGGGGGGCAGTTCTTTCCCGGTCATGACTTTAGCTGTCTCCTGGAGCGGCTCAGCCGGCGTTCATTCAGTATGCGCAGAGCGGCCTGTCGCAGAGCCTGGGTCAAATCCGCGCGCATCGCGAGATCCTTGAGATCCTCCTCACTCAGTCTTTGCAGCAGGCTCACAGCCAGCACCAGCGGTGTGCGTGGATTTCGCGCCAGGGCCATGCGTACCGTAGGACGGACGCTCCAGCGAGGTGACTGGCCGATCGTGGTCAGCACCTTGGTCGAACGGCTGCGATTGCAAAGCACCAGGAGATCCTCCTCCACCACGCGCGAGTTGTTGAGAAGAGCGGAGACGACCATCTCGTTCGATTCTGTGCGCAGGGCGTTGATGACGCCACGTCCCGCGATCCGTGCCAGGGTGATGCGCTCACCGAGAGCCAGATCCTGCAGGCGGTCCCTGAGGAGGTTTTCAGCCGCGCGCCGCAATTGCGGCCGCAGGCGAAAGCTGTCAGCTACTTTTACATGGTCGCGCCAGAAGAGGTAATTGATCAGGTGCAGGCTGGTCGCAGCCGGGGTCGACGGGTGATTAACCAGTCCCGCCTTTACGGCGTAGGAGCGGGTCCAGGAAGTCTCGCTACCGATGCGCTGCAGCAGATGGGCTGGAGTGCCGGGGTTGCGCAGGATCTCGAGGAGATGTTCCTCGGAGAGAGCGGGGTTGTCGAGAGCGCCTTCGAGATAGTGTGGTGGAGCGCTCTGCAGGTTGAGCGCCAGTTCCTCGGCGGAAGCGTTGCGTGCTTGATCTGAAGTAAGATTTTCGGTAGCGATCATCACCGCGGTCTCTCCGGGAGGGAGGCTGCTCAGAATGGAGCCGGCGATAGGAGTTGAACCTACGGCCTGCTGATTACGAATCAGCTGCTCTACCACTGAGCTACGCCGGCCCCCGGGCGCCGCCCTCCGGCGCACCTTCCCCTTTGCTCCTCCCGGTGCCAGGCGACCTCTCTTTCGCCTGTCCGGGCGGCCCGGATCCCGTGCGGGGGCGGCACGGGCGCGGACTCGCAACCGTGCAGGAAGTGTAAGGTTGGATAGAGGGTGTGTCAAGGTTTTGAGCCATGATTTCAACCAGTTAAGACCAGCGTCAGTTTCTTGACTCTGGACGGATCCTTCCGTAGACTCGCCCCGCATCCCAGCCGGAGGACTGAACCTGTCACCCAAGAGAACGCATTCCCGCCGCAGGACCGATAACGCCTCCCCTTCGAAGGAGCAGACCGGGTTCACGCTGATCCGGGCGTGCCTTCAGATCACCGGCGACCTGTATGCCGAGGAACCGGTGCGGGTTGCGGGCCACTTGCACGGCCAGGTGGTATCACGTGAGTCGGTGCTGGTGGAACGATCCGGCACCGTCCAAGGGGATGTGGACGGGCGGGATGTCATTGTCGAGGGGACGGTGGAGGGGAACGTACGCGCCACGCGGAAGTTCGAGTTGAGGCTCACCGGCCGGGTCCGCGGGGACGTGCAGGCCGCCTCGATCGCCATCGCCGACGGCTCCTTCCTGCACGGTAAGGTGGTGGCTCTGGAGCAGGAGCCGGTCCGCTTCCGGGAGAAGCGCCGCCACGCCAGAGCGAGCCACCTGTGAGCTGACCGATGGCGGTTGTATGGGCGCGGTGGGGAGTTCCGCTGGTGCTTGCCGCTGTGGTGCTGGGACTTGTTCTGGCAACCACCTGGCGCCGAACACCCTCCCTGCCCGCGGACGCCGACCATTCCCCCGTGGTATCGCCGAATCGGTGCCTCTCCTGCCACGGACCCGGTCGGGCGCACCCGCGCGGCCCGGCCCATCCGCGCAACGACCGTTGCGCAGACTGCCACGTTCCGGCGGGGCGATGAGCGATCAGGTCCGCGCGCTGGCGCGGATGAGGGCCAGGTTGCGCAGGTAGATGAATGATCCGAAGGCTTGGCCGGCGATGAATACCGGGTCCATGCGGTACAGAGCGTAGACCAGCAGGATCAGGCCGCCCGCCAGGCTGAAGTACCAGAACGATATCGGAACGACGCTCTGGCGGCGGCGTTCGGAGGTCCACCACTGCACGATGAAACGTGCCGAGAAGCAAAGCTGTCCTAGAAAGCCAATCGCGATCCAGATGTTATTTTCCATGATGGCGTAACCGGTAGTGAAGGCGGCGGGAGCGCATCCAGCGCACGGCCAGGAGATCCACGAAGGCCCTGAAGGCGCGATTTCGAATATTGTACTTGGAGCGTCCCCGCAGCCGGGGTCGATGATTGACCGGTATCTCGCACACGCGGAAGCCTTCGAAACGCATCAGCGTGGGCAGGAAACGGTGCATGCCATTGTACATCTTGAGCGTGGTGAGTGCCTCGCGGCGGAACAGCTTGAGGGAGCACCCGGTGTCGAGGATGGAGTCGCCACTCAGCCTGTTGCGAACGGCGTTCGAAACGCGCGAGGACATACGCCGCACCCAGTTGTCGCAGCGCTTGCGGCGCCAGCCGACGACCGCGTCCCATCCCGGGATGGCCTCGAGCAGGCGCGGAATGTCGGCCGGGTCGTTCTGCAGATCGGCGTCCATGGTCACAATCCACTCGCCGCGCGCCGCCTTGAATCCGGCATCGAAGGCTGCGCTCTGGCCCGAGCGTTCCTCCAGGGCCAGGACCCGCAGACGGGGTTCGCGCCGGGCGAGGTCGCGCGCCACGTCCAGGCTGCGGTCAGTCGAGCCGTCATCGATCAACAGTATCTCGAACGGCTCACCGAACGCTTCGAGATGAGGGATGAGTTCCTGCACCAGTGGCTCGATGTTGGTTTCCTCGTTGAAGGCCGGCACCACCACCGAAAGGCGTGCCGCTGAGGCGTCAGCGGGAACTGCCATGAGCCTTCGATTTGCCTTTGGGATTCAGGAACCACAACCGGCGCCACTTCTGAAACAGGGCCATCCGCCGCCGCTCCCGCGGGCTCACAGAATCAGGTGCCAGGAGCAGACGCCATTTCAGAATCGCCGCGCGATCCACGCGACGTCCAAGGCTGAAAAGCCAGCGTCGCATCGGTCCCCCCGGGGTGCGCCGCCAGGAGGCCCCGAAGTCGAGCACCCATACCTGTCGCGCCCCATCGACCAGAATGTTGTCCCGTCCACGAAGATCGACATGTGCCACGCCCCGGAGATGGAATTGCTCGATCAGTTGCTCGAGTTTCTCAGCGAGGGAGGAAGCATCCGGGACGCCACGCTCCTTGCTGAGCCGGCGACCCTCGATGTAACTGAGCAGGAGCGATTCCGGCGAAGGCCGCGCCAGCAGGCGCGGCACCCCCTGCAGTCCCGACAGCGCCGCATAGACGTGTGCTTCCCTCGACACCTGGAAACGTCCGATCCATCTCACCAGTGCCGACTTGCTCGTGAAATCCTTGAGGACCGCCTGCGCTGGACCGTTGCGCACGAGGGAGAGATCGGCCTTCCAGGCTCCGCCTCGGCACAGCCAGCGTTCTCGCAGGCGTACGAGTGCCTGGATGTCGAGGCGGGACCAGTCAGTGTCGGGGGAAGAACGGTTCATCGGCCCAGTGTGCGGCAGGCGCGGGAGAAAAGATGATAGCACGGCCCGTCAACCTCCCCAACGTGCCTCGCGGAGAGTTGTTGAGCTCCGGGCGCAACCTCACCAAGGCTCGCGTTTACGCGCAGCAGCGAGAGGGCAAACCGGCGGTGCTCAAGAGCGTCTCTCATCAGATCCTTTGCGTGCGTTGGCTCGCCGGGCGCCGGGGGCTCGATCGGGAGGAGCGCGCCTACCGTCTTCTGGCGGGGGTGCGGGGAGTGCCCGCTCTCCTGGCCCGCTCCGGACCGGATTTCCTGGAGTGCGAGCGCATCGAGGGGCGGCGTCTCGATCACTGCCCCCGCCGTTCCCTGCCCCTGGAGGTGTTCGACCGCCTGCAGCAGGTCATCCGGCAGGCACATGAGCGTGGCGTCGCCCACGGGGATCTGCACCGGCGCGATGTCATCGTGGATGGTTCAGACTATCCATGGGTGCTCGATTGGGCCACCGCAATGGTGCGCGCGGGCCCGGGGGGTTGGCTGCGCGCGGCCCTGTTCCGCCGCTGGATGGAGGTTGATCGGCGGGCCGTGGAGAAGCTGCGGCGCCGCTATGGGGCTGGGGGTGACACCGGCGCCGATCCGCTGGAGCCCGCCTGGTGGCCACACCGCTTGATCTGGCGCCTGAAGCGTCTTGGAAAGCCACGGCGGCCATCTGGGGGCCAGGCACGATAGTTACGAGACCGGGAAGGAGCATTCGGGCATGAGAAATCGTCTCTTGGGGAGCCTGCGGCTGCTGGCACTGCTTGCCGGGGTGGCGGTGCTCGTCTGGCTGGCCCGACCGGAACGGCGCTGGCTGCTGATCGGCCTGCCCCTCCTTGCGGCTGGAGAGTCAATTCGCTGGTGGGCCGCCGGCCATCTACTGAAGTCAAAGGAGCTGGTGACGAGCGGCCCCTACGCCTACACGCAGAACCCTCTCTACCTGGGGCGCTTGTTCATCCTGCTGGGCCTGGGAGTCATGTGCACGCTGCCCTGGGGGCTGAACTGGGTCGTGCTCGGTGTGGGGCTGGCAGGTTTCTTCGGCTACTACATGCCACGCAAGCTGCGTGTCGAGGGCGCCCGGCTGGAGGGCAAGCATGGAGATCGATGGCAGCGTTACCGCCACTCGGTGCCGGTGCTGTTTCCGGCGTTAAGGCGCTACCCCGATGCGGAATGCCGCCCCTGGTCCTGGAAACGCATGGTACGAAACCGGGAGTATCTCATGGTGATCGGCCTGGCCTCGATCATGATCCTGCTCTGGGTCTGGCTCCCCGGCTGAGCCGAAACGCTGCCGATCAGAAGCATCAGGCGATGCCCCACGCGCCCCTCTTCCAGGGGCGGGTGGCGACCCCGTAGGGCGGCTGGAAGGCGATGGTAATCATCCTGGTCGATGATGCAAAACCTATCCACCCCGCTGAGAAAGTCCTCGAGTTCGGGCAACGATTTGATTTCCTGCAGGAAGCGGCCCGTGTAGAAGACGTAGGCCGAGCGGTAAAAGCGATACATGCCGAGCTGTCCGGAGGTTCCCATCCGGGCCACGATGCGCTCGCTCAGGGGGCGCGCCGATTTGCTCAGATCGAGCGCGGGCGACAGGCCGAGAGACAGCCCCAGAAGCATTATGGCTGAGCTCCCGGCTGCGAGACCGAGGGCGGCGCGGACCTGGCCCGTCCGCGCAGCGCGCAGCGCGCCAAGAGCGGCGGCCAGTGCGCAGGAAGACGCCACCGCGAGAGACCAGCCCCCGGCTCCCATCCGTGCCTGTGCTACCGGGGCGGCAAACAGCAACCCCGCGGCAACCAGAGCCAGCAGCAGGAAGGGCGCCAGCAGACGCCTGCGATCCCACCGGTTTGCGGGCAGCCACCCCTCGCGCGGCCAGGTCCCTCCAAGAAAGAGGCAGGCCGCGGGAAAGATTGGCAGCAGATACACGGAGCGCTTCTCGATCGAGATCGTGAACATGGCGGCGACGACCAGCAGCCAGATGAGCGCCCGTCGGCGGCCGGCCCGTGCCGCCGGCGGAAGTGGCCACGGAGGTAGTGCCCAGGCGGTGAGGAACAGGGTCCAGGGCATGAGTTCCAGCGGAAACGAGTGCAGGAAGTAATAGAACGGACGGGGGTGGTGCAGCCCCTGCGTAAAGCGCTCGAGAACATGTTCCCGAACGGCTTCCATCAGCGAGTACGACTCCGATGCCGCGCGGGCCACTTCGACGCCCCATGCCAGGACGGGCAGAGCCGCGACGGCGAGCAACCAGGGACGTAACCGACGCAGATAGCCCCATCCTCCCTCCGAGACGGCCCAGCCGGCCGCGCACAGCAGTGGGATCAACAGGCCTACCGGTCCCTTGGCAAGAAGGGCCCCTGCCACACCACCGTGTACGAGCGCCAGATCGACCGCCGTGGCACGCCGGTGTTCAAGCACACGCGCCAGACCATAGATCGACAGGGTGGTGCATAAGACCAGGGGGCCGTCGGTTTGCACCCACTGGGAATTCACGAAAAACCGGTAAGAAGTCGCTAGCATGATTGCGGCTGCCCAACCGCCAAACCTCCCGAACCACAGCCGCCCCAGGACTGCGGTGAGACATACGGTGCCGATGCCGCACAGGACGATGGGAATGCGGGCACTGACTTCGGTGACGGTGCCGAACGGCAGCGAGAACAGGGCAATGAGCCAGAACAGCAGGGGCGGTTTATGCGTGTAGAGATGGTTGTTGTCCCGCAGAACGATCCAATCTCCCGACTGCACCATTTCGCGCGCCACCTCGGCAAAGCGTGGTTCGTCGGGAGCCCACAGATCGCGGGCACCGATCCCCGGAAAAAAGAGGATGGCACACAGGATGGCCAGGGCTGCGATCGATTCCAGCCTGCACGGGTTATGCGCGGTATGGGGGAGAGAACGGGGAGGCATCTTGGTGCTCAGGCAGAGACGTGATTATAATGCCGCTGTGCACTCAACAACCCACTGGCTCGCCCGTTTCTTGCAGCTCTCGGGTTTGATCACGACACTCTACGCCCTGCCGGTGGGTCTCTTCGCCGAGGAGTCGAGGCGTATGGAATACGAGCTCGGCCTCCTGGCGCTGGGCGTGTTGATTTTCGGGCTCGGACGCTGGATTCAAAACCGCGACCAGAGTTGACCAGAATCTAGATCCCCCCTGTCCAGATAACCTTCACTCTCCACAAACTGCTGAAACCACACAGCCTGCGCCGCATCCGCCATGCGCGGCGTGGGACTCTGTCCAGGATCCATGCACAGAGCCCTCAATGCGTTCCGAAAAGCTCAATCTCCATTGCCGTTTAACTATTGTAAACAAATAACTTGTGGAATGCGGTCCGGGAAGCCAATGGCATGAGAGTTGCGTTCAGCAATGAGTGCGACCCTCGGTCGATCCGCGTCTGAGACGGAGCCGCGGCCGGCCCTCGGATGCCTCGTGCATCGGATAAATCGGGGGACTACATTGCAGACGCGGTGAAGCTTCACTGATGATGAAGAAGACTTTCGAGTTCCTGAAGAAAAAAATGGGGGTTGCGCCCGATCT
>JAPUKU010000059.1 GCA_027295505.1 Acidobacteriota bacterium | reverse complement strand
TCACGGCAGCCAGGATGTCTTCCTTGCTCGTGACAGGCAGCGGTGCCGGCGCCGGGTAACGGCCCATCGCTCCCGGGTGGGTGTGGGCGTCGACCATTCCCGGGATCACCAGCTTCCCCTTCAGATCATGACGTACGGTTTCAGGGCCTACGAACCCCTGCGCGCCGGAATCGTCCCCCACATAGACGAACTTCCCATTCTTGATGGCGACAGCCTGGGCCCAGGGATGCGCGTCGTTGACCGTGAAGATCTTTCCCCCCACCAGAACGCTGTCGGCATGACCCGAATCCTTCGGGTCCAGTTGACAGGCCCCCAGGATCAGACCCACCAGCAGGATCGCCACGAGTCTGTCGTTACGCATGGTTACCTTCTCCCTTCGTTTTCCGACGGCCTCGATCAAACGACACGCCGCCGAGTTCCTGCGTCAGCGGCTGACGGGAATTGCCTCCATGAGGAGCTCAAGGGCCCTCTGCAACCCCGCTTCGCCCGCAGTTTCGCCCCTGGAGTGTCCCAATCTGACCACAACGAGATCGTGCGACGGGACGATGTGGGTTGACTGTCCACCTGCGCCCGCCATGTAGTAGGCATCCTTCGGTATCGGATAGGCCTTGTCTCGATTGATCCAGAAGAACCCTCCGTAGATCGGTCGACCATCAGCTTCCCACGCAGGCGCGACGGTGCTGACAAACTCGACGTATCCCTCGGGCAATATCCGCTCGCCCATCCACACACCCTCCTGCAGGTAGAGGTTACCGAGCCGCGCCCAGTCACGCGCCGAGCCAAGCTCATAGCCCTGGAGCAGGAAGTTCCCGTAAGGATCGGTCTCCAGGACCATGTTGTGAATTCCGATCTTGTCGAAGAGAGCACGCCGGGGAAACGACAGGTACTCCTCACCCCGCCCCTCGACACCCAGACGGATCAGGTAATTGACGAGCACGGGATCGGAGTTGCGATACCTCCCCACCATGTTCGGCGGCCACTCCTGGGGCCGGGTTGCTGCCCACTCGAACGAGTTCACGCTCCCGGTATAAACATAAACGTGATCCGGGTACCCTTGTGAGAAATCAAAATTCGTCTCGAAGGGTGTCCGGAAACGCAGCCCACTGGACATGCGCAGCAGATCGGCGATGCGGATCTCCGACCGTGGATCGCCCCCTCCCTGCCACCCCGGTACCGGAGCCGGCTGGTAAAGTTCATACACTCCCTGCTGTATGAGAATCCCCATCAGCGTCGCCGTCAGGCTCTTTCCCATGGACCAGCTTTCGAGCGGCGTGTGCAGGGTGATGCCGTCCCCGTATCGCTCTCCAACGATACGCCCGTTCCAGGTAACCACGAACGCGGCGGTCATCTCCGCAGCCGATCCGAAAGCGGCGTCGACGGCCTCAGCGACTTTATCTACATCGATTTCTAAGGGGAGGGGTGCATCGTCCAGAACATCTCCCATCGGCCAGGCCTGCCCGGATGGATCGGGGAGTCGACTCTTTACGTCCACCGGCGTGAAATAGACCGACTTCTCACCAATGGGCAGCGTCACACACCCCTGATCACCGAAGCGCCTTGCAACCCGGGTGACTCCGCTCGGTAGTGTGAGGTGGACCTCTTCGTTCTCACGATCGATCCGGCGCTCGACTACCTTGTCGCGCTCGTCAAACGGGCTGGTGAAGTAGCCGACATTTTTCACCGCAAACTCGGGGTCGAGGCCCGTGATGAACACCGCCGAACAAAGGATCTTGGCGAAACCCGACGTGTGATGTTCGAGCGTATCTCCCGGAGGAGGTACGTACTCTGTATCCAGCTCGAGTGCCTTGGCGCGCGCCAGTATCCGTTCGGTTGAATCCGGGCTGGAGGAGTCCTGGCCGCCACCGCCCGGAGGCTGACAGGCGATTGGGATCAGCAAGAAGAGGAGACATCCCAGGCGTGGCGCGACTCCTCGTACGACGTTATGAGCCACTCGATAACCTCCCGTTCGTCGCCCGGGCCCACGCCGGGCGGTTGCTGCATGCCGTCGTCAGGCGTTCGCAGGATGACCTTATTGCGCCGGCAGGCTGCTGTTCCAGATGTCTTTATGCAGTCGCCACGTTCCTGCCTCTTTCTTCCACACCACCAGATACTTCCCGGAATCGATGGTTTCCCCCGCACCCCCGAAAAGTGTGTACTTTCCCTGTTCAATAGCAACAGGCCCCTGAGCCTCTACCTCGACTGTTTCGAGTTCCGCCTTCTTGACCCCGGAGTCCATGACCTTCTGCCAGAACTGGCCAATTGCTTCACGACCGGCTACGGGGTTGGCATTGGGTGGCAAAGCCTGCGCCCGTTCCGTATACAGTTGAGCAATGGCCATTCCATCTCCGGAAGCGATAGCAGCCACAAAAGCAGTGTTCCCAGCGGTAATGGCTTCCCTGGCAGGCTTTTCAATTCGCGCTTCTTCCGCGGCGTGGCCTTGCGTGGTCAAGATAAGAAAAAGCGCGAGCATAAACGGCAGCCGAGCATTTCTGGGCATCATCGGACTCCTCCATTCATGAAAGTGAAAACCATCACGTTTAAAATCCTGCCTGGGCACAGAAGCATTGGCGTTACGCCTGACGCCCACGCTCGTCTGCGGCGTGCGAACCCGGATGTCAGTCCGGGGGGAAGCGTGCCGCATGCCGTCGGGTGCATGGGGTAGTCAGGCGGTCAGTCGTCGGTGCTGCTTTCAAGAAAGTGGCACTCACCATCAAGGACGCCTGACATCTTTCCGGTTTCAGCAGCTGCCGGGTCGGTTATGAACGCCCGCGCTTTGTCAATGTCCTTGACCTCAAATAGAAAGAACACGTTGTTGGGTTCCTCCACGTCACGCCACAGGTTCATCAGGCGGAGCCCCGTGTCGTGAAGTGCTGGCGTATTAGAATCGAATACACTCTTCCACTTCTCGAAATCCGCAACTCGGTTTCGACATAGCATTACCACCATCGTAACCTCCCTCCCCCTTCAGCCTGCCCAACATTGCGCTTGAGTCGCGACGGGCGCACTCTCGGCGCGCGGGTGGCGGCAACTGTCGATGTGACTCGAAGGCGAGAGTACCGTGACGGAACCTCAAGCGTTCCTTCCCCCCTCCAGTTATGAATTGCTCTTGGTCCTGATTATGCCCCACACCGGCCGGCGGAGGCCAGCGGATCAGGGCGGGGGATCCTGTGACACCAGGGCTTCGAGGGCATCGGGGACGACCTCGAAGTCCATGGGCAGAGTTCCGTGGGGCTCACCGTCCAGCTGGACGGGAACCGGATCGTTCGAGGTGAGAGCGAACGTCCAGCCCTTGTAGTGTGTCCACTCGGGGGGCCGGCTGTGTAGCCCGAACAACAGGAGCTGAGCGAAAAAGCCCAGGTAACCGAAGGCTGAGTAGGCCTTGAGCACCCCCAGATCAAGGGCCGGCCCCGAGGGGTCGGCGGCGGGTGCCAGCCTCAGGGAGCAGGCGTAGCGGGGGATGTTGCTCAGAATGATCTGGGTGCCGTTGAATGAGATCCCGTCACAGTGCACCGAGATGGTCGGGAACCCGTAGAAGGGGAGTGCTCGAAGTCCTGTGGCTACGAAGGCCAGGCTTCCCAGGAGACGTTTGCTAGTCGCCGATACCTTGCGGCACACTTCCGCGTCGAAGCCAATCCCCGCCATGGCAAAAAACAGTCTCCCATCGGCCCTGCCGGCCTTGAGGGTGCGCCGTTTACCGGTGAGCAGGACCTCGCAAGCCAGCTCGAATGACGAGGGGATTCCGAGTTCATCCGCCAGCAGGTTGATCGTGCCTCCGGGCAGGATGCCGATCGGCAGCTGCAGCCGCGAGGCCACGTTGCCAACCTCGTTGACGGTTCCGTCTCCGCCCCAGGCAATCAGCAGATCATAACCGCGACTGCATCGATCTTCTCCCGTCTCCAGCACGTGACCCGGGCCCTCGATGGCCACCGTATCGAGGAGCGAATTGTGGGCGCGAAACCGGGAGGCGATGCTCTCCAGCTTTCGCTCGAGGCCGGAGCGCGGTCCGCGGGCGGCCGGGTTGTAGAACAGGATGGCGCGCAGGACTTTACGGCCCATCCGCGGGAGCCTCGAGCGGCAAGTTGTCGATCAGGCGCACCTCACCAAGGCGGGCCGCCGCGATCAGCAGTGAACCCGGGAAGGTTTCTTTCAGGCTGCGGAATCCGTCCGGCTCCACCAGGTCGGCATACTCGACTTCGAGCCCCGGGGCATCGGCGAGAGCGCTCAGGATTGAATCGCGCAAAGCCTGTGCGCGACGTTCTCCCTGGGAGTAGAGGGCGGCAGCCTCTTGCAAGGATGAGTAAAGAGCCGGAGCATGCTGGCGCTGCGCCGGTGTCAGGAGGTGGTTGCGGCTGCTCACGGCCAGTCCGTCCGGCTCCCGAACGGTCGGAACCGCCTTCACATCAACGGGCAGATCGAGATCGCGCACCATGCGGCGGATCAGAGCGAGTTGCTGTGCATCCTTCTGTCCGAACATGGCAAAGCTGGGCTGCGTCAGCTCGAACAGCTTGAGCACGATCGTCCCCACGGCGCGGAAATAGCCAGGCCGCACGGCTCCTTCGTACCGCGACCCCAGCTCTCCGGGATCCACCCAGGTGTCGAAGCCGGGAGGGTAGATCTCCTCCACGCTGGGCGCGAAGAGGATGTCGGCGCCAGCCTTACGGCACACGGCGCTGTCGGTATCGAGCGAGCGCGGGTAGCTCGAGTATTCCGTGTCGGCCCCGAACTGGGGTGGATTGACGAACAGGCTGACGACGGTGATGTCGGAGTCAAGCCGGGCGTGCGCCATCAGGCTGCGGTGACCGGCGTGCAGCGCGCCCATGGACGCAACCAGCCCCACGCGCTGTCCGCAGGCTCGCCAGCGCATCGCCGCGACTTTCATCTCGCTGACCGAACGTACGACGCGCATGGGTCTCTGCGCTTTCGCGCTAAGACTCCTGATCGTGGCGTTCACGCAGAGTGTGCGCCACATCGGGGGGCAGCGAGTAAACCTCCTCGTCGGCCGGGAAGCGCCGCTGCTCGACCTCCCGTTTGAACGCGGCCAAGGCCTCGAGCATCGGTTCACGCAGGGAAGCGTAGCGTCGCACGAAGCGCGGCTTTTTCCGTTGCTCCAACCCCACGATGTCGTGAAAGACCAGCACCTGGCCGTCGCAGTGGCGGCCGGCGCCGATGCCGATGGTCGGCACCCGTACCGATTGTGTGATCAGGCGTCCGAGTTCCTCCGGTATTGCCTCGAGAACCAGCGCGAACACGCCGGCGCGCTCGAGCGCCTCGGCGTCACGGAGAATCTCTTCGGCGCGGTCGAGGGTGCGTCCCTGGATCTTGAACCCCCCGAGCCGCTGGATCGCATGTGGGGTGAGGCCGATGTGTCCCATGACCGGGATCTCGGCATCGACGATCGCTTCCACAATCCTGGCCCGCTTCCGACCCGCCTCGACCTTCACCGCGTCGGCGCCCGCTTCCTGGATCATGCGGCCGGCGTTTCGCACAGCGCTGCGGCGGTCGACGTGGAAGGAGAGAAACGGCATATCGGCCACCAGGAGGGCCCGGCGCCTTCCGCGCGCCACCGCCCGGGTGTGGTGGACGATCTCGTCCACCGTCACGCCCAGGGTGTTCTCACGCCCGAGTATGACCATGCCCAGGGAATCTCCCACCAGCAGGATGTCGATTCCCGCCTCTTCCAGGAGGCAGGCGGTCGGGTAATCGTAGGCCGTGACCATGGTGATGGGCCGGCCCTCCGTCTTGCGGTCAATGAGCCTGGGTAATGTGAGACGGTCTGGAACGGTCATGTGTGCTCCTTTCTCCCCGCATAGGTCGGGGGAACTGCAAGGCGCCGGGAGATTCAGCTCGTGCGGGTATCCTCGTCTCTCCGTCCAGGTCGAAGGCGTTTCGCGCGGCGCGGCGCGCCGGCCGCACCGGAGCGATCCGCCGTCAGCGCTGCGATCCCAGCGGAGTGAAGTACTGAATTCCCGGCTTCATCGATTCAATCTGTCGGACCAGTTCCTCGAAATCGCTCTCGTGCTGCACGAAGTCGATCTCCGTGGTGTTGATGACCAGCAGCGGCGAGGCGCGGTAGTGGAAAAAGAAGTGGTTATACGCCCGGTTGACCTCCTCGAGGTACGACTCGGAGATGAGCAGCTCGAAGTCACGGTGGCGGCCACGAATCCGCTGTTTGAGCACCTCCGTGGTGGCGTTGAGATAGATGACCAGATCCGGTTGGGGAATCTCCTCCTCGAGCAGGGCGTAGAGCTTTTCGTAGACCACCAGCTCGCTGTCATTGAGGTTGAGGTAGGCAAATATCTTGTCCTTGGCGAAGAGGTAATCGCTGAACGTGAAGCGCTCGAAAAGGGGAGTCTGCCGCAGATCCCGCTGCTGCTGATAGCGATTGAGCAGGAAGAAGAGCTGTGCCTGGAAGGCAGACCCCGACCTGTCCGCGTAGAAGTCGGCCAGGAACGGGTTGCTGACGTCTTCTAGCAGGGCATTGGCCGTAAACCGGCGTGAGAGCCTCTCAACCAGGCTGGTCTTTCCCACGCCGATGGGACCCTCGACTGCCACCAGCTTGAACTGCATCAACGATTTCATATGCGTCGACCCTCGACGCAAAGGAAATTATACGCGATGGCCCGGCGGGTGCTCAACTGCCCGAGATCCGTCGTGGAGGCGGATCTCAGAGGTGTCGCCGCACTCCCTGAGGAGCTCCCGGGCCGAGCGCTGCAGCACAGGGTGGATCAGGTCGGGGGCGATCTCGACCAGAGGGGTAAGCACGAACCGGCGCTCGTGCAGACGGAGGTGGGGGACGCTGAGCCCCTCCTGGCGCACCTGCAGGTCGCCGTACAGGAGCAGGTCCAGGTCGATGGGGCGCGGCCCTCCTGGGCGGAAATCGGGGGAGGTGCGGTCCCGGCCCAGGTCGACTTCTACCTCCATCAGCACCCCGAGCACCTGCCCGGGTGTGAGCCCGGTGCTGGCCTGGCCCACCGAGTTCAGGAACCATGGCTGATCGGTATCCCCGACCGGCGCGGTCTCGTAGAGCCGGGACATCGGGTGCACGGGGATCCCCAGCTCGGAGAGCCTCCGGGCGGCGACACGGATATTCTCCTCGCGGTCCCCCAGATTGCTGCCGAAGCCGAGGTACAGGCGGGTGTGCTTCACCCCCCAAGTCTAAACAAAAAGCTTCTGGCGCGCGAGGCCGGCCCCTGAAGATTGACGCAGGTGACGCAGGAGGCGTAAACTGATTTATTTCGAGGACTTTCGACCAAAACGGCGGAGCCAGCCCTGCGAGGCTGGACCGAGAAGGAGAAGAAGCGAATGCCAGCAGCCGTCAAGCGGAAAAGCGCCACAGCTTCCCGCAGCCGCGCGAAAGCCAAGAGCACCCGGGGTAAAACCAAGATCAAGGCGAAGGCCAAGGCAGAGCCAAAGCCAAGACAGAAGCGCAGCCTGACAGAGGAGCAGCAGAAGGCTTATCGTGAGTTCGAGCACGCGGTCTCCTTCGTGTACAAGAAGGATTATGCGAAGGGGAAAGCCGAGCTCGAAACCCTGGCGCAGAAGCGCGCCGAGGATCGCGATCTGCTGGACAGGATCCGCATCTATCTGAATGTCTGCAAAACCAGGCTGGGCGGCACCCCGCGCCCGGAATCCATCGATCCTTATATGAGAGCCCTCGTCCAGTACAACGAGGGAGAGTACGCCGAGGCCATCTCCCTTCTGGGCAAGGCGCCGAAATCCGGGGCAGGCTGGTCGAGCGTCCTTTACCTCAATGCCTGCGCCCATCTGGCCAACGGTGCCCGTGAGGAAGGCCTCAAGCTGCTGAGCGAGGCGGTGCAGGTGGATACCGACAACCGGTACCGGGCTCTCAACGATCCGGATCTCGAGGAGATCCGCACGGACGACGATTTCCTGGACGCCCTGGGCGACGAGGAGATCGGAGCCTAGGCCGCGCCGGCGTCACCGGCCACGCCGGCTCACCGGCCGGGGGCGATGTCTTGCGGCGCCGTCCGGCGGAACATATGTATAGCACCGGTTTCGGAGCGGGGGCCTGCCCCCCCCCCAGCGTCGCATCTCCGCACATGAGACAGTCCTCACGAAAGGGCAGTAGCCGCCCCCTCTTCACCGTCATCCTTGCCGCGGGCAGGGGCAAGCGCATGCGTTCGGCGCGTGCCAAGGTGCTGCACCACATCGCGGGACGTTCCATGATCGAATACGTCGTGGGAGCGGCGCGTCGTAGTGAGGCTAGCCAGCTCCTGGTCGTACTCGGAACGCGCTCCCAGGAGGTGCGCCAGACGCTCGGCAAAACCTTCAGAGACATCACATTCTGCCTGCAGAAAGAGCAGCGGGGCACCGCGCACGCCGTCATGCGTGCCGAGAGCTGCCTTCGGGGAAAGGGCGGCGATGTGCTCATCCTGAACGGCGATGCGCCCACGCTGCGCGATGATCTTCTGCGCCGCCTGATCCAGCACCACCGCCAGCAGGGCGCCGCGGTGACGCTCGTCTCAGCGGTGCTCGACGATCCGAAGGGGTACGGCCGCATCGTGCGGGACCCCTCCGGCCGGCTCGCGGAGATCGTCGAGGAAGCCGATGCGCGTGCCGAAGAGAAAGAGATCCGCGAGGTCAACTGCGGGCTCTATATCGCGGATCGCGAGCTGCTGTTCCGCGCCCTCAGACTGGTCAGACCGACCAACCAGCAGAGCGAGCTGTACCTGACGGACATCGTGCGCATCCTCAAGGGCCAGGGACACAAGGTCCTGGCTCTCCAGCACGACAACTCGGAAGAGGTCCTGGGTGTCAACACGCAGAGAGAGCTGGCCGTGGCGGCCAAGATCCTGTATCGGCGTAAGGCCGAAGATCTGATGCGCCACGGTGTATCGTTCATCGACCCGTGGCACACCTACATCGACGCGAGCGTCAAGGTCGGCTCCGACACCCTGATCTACCCGGATGTCTATCTCGAGGGAAAATCGGGAATCGGCTCCGGATGCCGAATCGAGCCCGGCTGTGTGATCCGTGATTGTGTGATCGGAAATGACGTCCGGGTGCTGGCGCACAGCGTGCTCACCTCGTCACGCGTGCAGGACGGGGCCCAGATCGGCCCCTTCACGCACGTGCGCCCGGCAAGTGACATTGGAGCCCGCGCCCGTGTCGGCAACTTTGTGGAGATCAAGAAGAGCCACCTCGGTGAGGAAGTAAAAGCCGGTCACCTCTCCTACTTGGGAGACGCGCGCATCGGGCCCCGCGTCAACGTCGGAGCCGGAACGATCACCTGCAATTATGACGGTGAGTCGAAGCACTCCACGATACTCGAGGAGGATGTTTTCGTGGGGAGTGATACCCAGTTCGTAGCTCCGGTGAGGGTTTGCAAGGGCGCCTATGTCGGAGCAGGCTCAACCATCACCCAGGACGTTCCCCCGTACGCCCTGGCGATCTCAAGAAGCCCCCAGAAGAATCAGGAGGGTTGGGTGAAATCCCGCCGCCAGAGCCGTGCCGCCCGCAAGCAGGCGACGCGCCGATCCTCCAGGCCTGGACGCCCCTCACGCCGTGCCGCCCCGAAGCGGGCAGTGCGCAAGATCCACAAGGGGCGTGCGCGCCGGCGGTCGGCCTGAAAGGAAACCACTCTCCACGGTTCGAAGCTCCCATGTGCGGCATCGTCGGATACATCGGCCAGCGTGATCCCGTCCAGGTAATTCTGGACGGGCTGAGGCGCCTGGAGTACCGCGGTTACGACTCGGCCGGTATCGCGGTGATCAACGGTACGAAAGTGGTCGTGCGCCGTCGCGCGGGCAAGCTCAAGGAACTGGTGGCGTCGCTCCGGCAACATCCCATCAAGGGCTCGTTCGGTGTCGGCCACACCCGGTGGGCCACGCACGGCCGGCCTTCCGAGGAGAACGCCCATCCCCACCGTGATTGCAGCGGCCGCATCGTGGTCGTGCACAACGGC
>JAPUKU010000058.1 GCA_027295505.1 Acidobacteriota bacterium | reverse complement strand
AACTCCCTACAATCTCCCGCAACAGGCTGACACCTACTAAACCACACCGATCCGGGGCTTGTCAAATTTACTTTAACCCGATGATCGATGTTGCCGAATGTAGTTCACATCTAACACTCCGCTAAGATATAGGGGGTAAATTAGCAAATGGGGATACTGATAACAAAGGGGTTACGAAATCCCCGATGCATCTTTTGCGCTTCAACAGCACGTTCTGGCTGTTCAGGTACAGCGCCACGAGATGCTCCTTGGGGGCGCGGGCGATGTCGCGCACCTGGCGGTAGGCGGCCTCCGGGCTCGAGATGACCAGATCCTCACGCCCCGCGCCGCCGTACAGGCGGCGGCCCAGCTCCAGGCACGCGGCCATTCTGCAGGCCTGAGCGCGCCCGATACCATGGTTGCGCCTCCATTCCTCGGCGTCGAGCCTGGACAATCCCTCCATGCCATAGCGCCGCACGAGACGGCTTGCCACCCGCCCCACGGGCTCCCCGCGCACACCACTGCCCAGGATGACCGCCAGCAGTTCGGTGTTCGAGAGAACATTCGCTCCGAACCGGGCCAGCTTTTCACGCGGGCCCGCCACTCGCCTTCCGGTGACCGCCGGCTCGGCGTATTCGATTCCCATTGCCACATCTCCTTGCCGGCTCCTGCACTCCGCGACACTCTGTTCCGGGTCATGGCGGTCACCCTGGTTGTCACCGCCCGGCCGGCCTCATCGATCCGGCCGGCCCGTCTCGGGAACGATGCGGACCTTTCTCTTTTCGATCACCAGACGGCCGCTTGCCGCCAGGCGCAGCACCTCCGGGTAGAGGCGGTGCTCCTCTCTCAAAATGCGCTCGGAGAGCGTCTCCTCCGTGTCGTGCGGATCGACCGTAACGCTCGCCTGCAAGATGATGGGACCCGTGTCGACCCCCTCATCCACGAAATGGACCGTGCACCCGCTCACCCTCGCGCCGTATTCCACTGCCTGGCGCTGGGCGTGATTGCCCGGGAATGCCGGAAGCAGCGCCGGGTGAACGTTCAGGATCCGGTTCCGGTAATGTTCCAGCATCGCTCCACGCAGCAGGTGCTGGTACCCGGCCAGACACACCCACTCCACGCCGTGCCGACGCAGGATCTCCACCAGGGCCCGCTCGTGCTCGTGGCGGGTCGGGTATTCACGGTGATCGACCACCTCGGTGGCGACACCCGCCTCCCGGGCACGCGCCAGCCCCCCCGCCTCCTTGTTGTTGCTCAGGACCACGGCCACGCTCGCCGGATAATCCGGCTTGGCGCAGGCGGCGAGCAGGGCCGCCAGGTTCGATCCGCGCCCCGAGATGAGCACTCCCACCGGCACGCGGCCGCCCCGGGGGTCGGTTGCCGCTTTCGGATGGACAGGCCCGTCACTCATAGATCACCCGCCTCCGGCCGGACACGATCTGGCCGATCTCGAACACCCGCTCCCCTGCCCGCTGCAGCGATCGCGTGACTGCCACCCCCTGCTTCGGCCGAACGATCAGGATCATGCCGATGCCCATGTTGAAGGTACGGAGCATCTCCCGATCGCTGATGGTTCCACCCTCCTGGAGGATCCTGAAGACGGCCGGGGTTTTCCAGGCGCCCGTGGAGACGCGTGCCGCGCAACCGCTCGGCAGGACCCGCGGCAGATTGTCAGTGATTCCGCCTCCGGTGATGTGGGCCATGGCCTGGATGCGACCGGACCGGAGCAGGGGCGCAAGCGCCTTGCCATAGCAACGGTGGGGCCGCAGCAGCTCGCGGGCCACGCTGCGGCCGGTGGCGGGAAGCCGGGAATGTATCCGCAGGCCCATGCGCTCGAACAGGACCTTCCGGGCCAGTGAAAAACCGTTCGTATGCAGACCGTCGCTGGCAAGCCCCAACAGCCGGTCACCGGCACGCACGCGCGAGCCGTCGAGCAGGCACTTCTTGTCGACCACACCGACGATGAACCCGGCGACGTCATAATCCCCCGGGGCGTAGAAGCCCGGCATCTCGGCCGTTTCACCACCCAGGAGCGCGCAGCCAAATCGCCTGCAGGCTCTGGTAATTCCGGATATCACCTCAACCACGACTTGAGGTCTCAAAGAGCCGGTGGCGAGGTAGTCCATGAAGAACAGGGGTCGCGCCCCCTGCACCAGGATATCGTTGATGCAGTGAGCCACCAGATCCTGGCCGACGGTGTTGTGGATGCCGGCTTCCAGGGCCACCCGGAGCTTGGTGCCCACTCCGTCAACGCTCGCCACCAGGATCGGGTCGCGCATCCCCCGCGTGGGGATGCGGAAGAGCCCTCCGAAACCGCCCACTCCGCCGAGCACACCCTTGCGGGGTGTGGAGCGCGCGAGCGTGCGCACGCGCCGCAGAGCCTGCTCCATGGCGTCGATGCCGACACCGGCAGACCGATACGAGAGTGCGGGACGTCCTTTCATCGTTCAGTTGAGCGGCCGGGCGGTTACGGCGCGCAAGCGGGGTCGGCTCCTGGATCGGTTGCCACGGGCGGTCCGGGCACCGATGGGGCGGTCGCTGGTGAGGTGGCCGGAGTATGACACACGCTCTGTGGAGAATCAACGCACGCGCGTACGGCTGCTCAACGCGGTTTCTGGAACAGCTTGAGCTGGGACGTGTCCTCGCGCGGAAACGGGACAGGATACTTGTCCGTGTAGCAGGCGTAGCAGAACGATTTGTGGGTCTCTCCAACGGCGCGCTGCAGCCCCTGGAGGCTGAGGTAACCGAGCGAGTCGGCCCGCACACGCTTGCGGATCTCATCCACCGAGTGCGTGGCGGCGATCAACTCGGAGCGCAGCGGTGTGTCGATTCCGTAGTAGCAGGGACCGATCGTGGGCGGGCACGAGATGCGCATGTGGACTTCCCGCGCGCCAGCGGCGCGCACCATCGATACGATCTTGCGACTGGTCGTGCCGCGCACGATCGAGTCGTCGACCAGGACAATGCGTTTGCCTTCGATCAATGTTCGCACGGCATTGAGCTTGATTTTGACCCCGAAGTCGCGGATCGACTGCCGCGGCTCGATGAAGGTGCGCCCGACATAATGGTTTCGCACCAGCCCCATCTCGAACGGGATACCGGAGGCCTGCGCGTAACCCAGCGCCGCGGCCACCCCGGAGTCGGGCACCGGCACCACCAGGTCGGCTTTGACCGGCGCCTCGCTGGCCAGCTGGATCCCGAGGCTCTTGCGCACCTCGTGGACCCCACGGCCGAAGATGTGGCTATCGGGACGCGAGAAGTAAACGTACTCAAACACGCACTGGGCCGGCGGGTGCTGCTCCAGCGGCCGGTGCGACTCCACGCCCCGCTCGGAGATGACCACCATCTCGCCCGGCTCGACATCGCGCACGAAACGGGCTCCGATCAGATCAAAAGCGCAGGTTTCGGAGGCCAGGATCATGGCCCCATCGAGCTTGCCGATCGACAGCGGCCGGAAACCGCGCGGGTCGCGAACCGCGATCAGACAGTCGGAGGACTGAAACAGGAGCGAGTATGCACCGTCCACCTGGCGCAGCGCCTCTACCAGGCTGTCCTCCCACGTCTGAGCGCCGCTGCGCGCCATCAGATGGAGAATGATCTCGGTGTCAGAGGTCGAGGTGAAGATCGAACCCCTGCGCTCCAGCTCACTGCGAATCAGATAGGCGTTGACCAGGTTGCCGTTGTGGCAGATGGCCATCTCACCCCGGTACGAATCGAGCTTCAGTGGCTGGGCGTTCACCAGCCGGCTGTCGCCTGCGGTCGAGTAGCGCACGTGGCCGATGGCGCGATTCCCCTTCAGACGCCGCAGCGCTCTCTTCGGGAACACATCGGCCACCATCCCCATGCCGCGCTCCACGCACATCTGCGAGCCGTTGACGCTGACGATGCCGGCTGATTCCTGCCCGCGGTGCTGCAGAGCGTAGAGCCCCAGGTAGGCCAGGTTGGCCGCTTCGGGATGGTTCCAGATACCGAACACCCCGCAGGCATCCCTGAAGTGATCGTCGTGCGTGATCATGTCCCCTCCCCGGCACCCACGGTCTCACCGACGAGGGCGGCGAACGCGCCGCTCCAGGCATTCCGGAGCTTTGCGACATCCAGATCGATCCGCAGACTTCCCGCGTGGCGGATTCGCAGGCGGCCTCCCCCGATCTTCCCCAGGCGCCGGCACGGAATTCCGCGAGAGGCGCAATCTGACTCCAGGTGCCCGATCGCCTCTGCCGATCCTGAAATCAGGACCCGCGACGCCGACTCGGAGAAGAGTGCGACGTCGGCCCGCAGGTCATCCTGCAGATCGAGGTCAGCGCCGTGCAGGCTCGGGCCTGTGATGCAGCACTCGGCCAGCGCCACGCCCAGACCGCCGTCCGAGAGATCATGGGCGGATCGGACCTGGCCCCGGCGCACGCCTTCGCGTACGATCTCCTGCACGGTGCGCTCGCGCTCGAGGTCCAGCCCCGGAGGTGAGCCCTGCTCGCGCTGGTGCTCGGTCGCCAGGTACTCACTTCCTCCCAGTTCCTCGCGGGTCTCTCCGACGAGCAGGACGATATCCCCGTCGCTGGTAAAGTGACTCACCGCGTGGCGCTCGACATTCTCCATCACGCCGACCATGGCTACCATCGGCGTCGGATGGATGTCCTGGCCCGCAGTCTCGTTGTAGAACGACACGTTTCCGCTCACTACCGGGATGTTCAGGGCCCTGCATGCCTCCGCCATCCCTTCAATGGCCTTCTCGAACTGCCACATCGTCTTCGGGTGTTCCGGATTCCCAAAATTGAGGCAGTCGGTGAGGCCGACGGGTTCCGCCCCCACGCAGGAGAGATTGCGCGCCGCCTCGGCCACGGCGTGTGCCGCTCCGAGCTTCGGATCGAGGAAACACCAGCGGGCATTGCAGTCGACGCTCATGGCGAGCCCCCGGTGCGTGCCCTTGAGGCGCAGCAATGCCGCGTCTCCTCCGGGCGGCAGCACCGTGTTGGTGCGCACCGAGTAATCGTACTGCTCGACCACCCACCGCCGGGAGCACAGGTTGGGAGAGGTGACGAGACGCTCGAGCACCCTACCCAGATCCGCCGGCTCGCTGATGTCAGAGAGGGAAACCGCCCGCGCTCCCGGATGATCTGCGTCGGGCGCGGCGGTGGGGCGCTGGTAACGCGGGGCTTCATCGGTCAATGCCCTGGCGGGGATCCGCGCCACGGTCTGCTCGCCATCGAGCACGGTCAAGAAGCCGTCACCGGTGACACGTCCAAGAAGCTCGACCTGGAGATCCCACTTGTGGAAGATCTCGAACACCGGCTCCTCGCAACCCTCGCGAACCACCAAGAGCATGCGCTCCTGGGATTCCGAAAGCATCACCTCGTAAGGGGTCATCCCTTCTTCCCGTCGCGGCACCTTGCCGATATCGATCTCCAGGCCCACGCCTCCACGGGCGGCCATCTCGGCGCTGCTCGAGGTCAACCCGGCGGCGCCCATGTCCTGGATGGCCACGACATAGTCGGTGCGCATCAGCTCCAGACAGGCCTCCAGCAGCAGCTTCTCGGTGAACGGGTCGCCCACCTGCACCGTCGGCCGGCGCTCCTCGCCGCCGCTGCCAAAGGCCGCCGAGGCCATGGTGGCACCGTGGATGCCGTCACGGCCCGTCGAGGATCCGACATAGATGACAGGGTTGTCCACGCCGCTGGCCCGGGCGCGGAAGATCCGATCCTTCGATACCACGCCGAGCGCGAACGCGTTGACGAGGATGTTACCGTCGTAACAGGAGTGAAAGGCGACCTCACCGCCCACCGTGGGAATGCCGATGCAGTTGCCATAGCCGCCGATGCCAGCCACCACACCTCCCACCAGGTGGCTCATGCGGGGAGCTTCGGGGCGACCAAAGCGCAGCGAGTCCATCACCGCGATCGGTCGCGCCCCCATGGTGAAGATGTCACGCAGGATCCCCCCCACGCCCGTGGCGGCTCCCTGGTAAGGCTCGATGAAAGAAGGGTGGTTGTGGCTCTCCATCTTGAAGACCACCGCCAGCCCGTCGCCGATGTCGATGGCCCCCGCGTTCTCCCCCGGTCCCTGGAGCACCCGATCCCCCTGGGTGGGGAGTTTCTCCAGGTGGACGCGGCTGCTCTTGTAGGAGCAGTGCTCGGACCACATCCCAGAGAACATGCCGAGCTCCGTCGGCGTGGGATCGCGCTCGAGGATGCGTACGATGCGCCCGTACTCCTCCTCGGTGAGACCCTGCGCTTCCAGGTTGTCAGGCATGGGCATCAGTGAGCTGCCTGCGCCAGTGACTCGATCATCGAGGAAAAAATCGCCCGGCCGCTATCGTTGCCCAGAACCACCTCCGAGCAGCGTTCCGGGTGCGGCATCATGCCCAGGACATTGCGCTGCGCATTGCAGATGCCAGCGATGTTCCGGGCCGAGCCGTTCGGGTTCGATTCAGGCACGGTCCGTCCCTCCTCGTCGCAGTAGCGCAGGACGATCTGTCCCTCCCCTTCGAGACGCCGCAACGTCTCTTCGTCCGCCGTGTAGTTCCCGTCGGCATGGGCCACCGGGATGCGCAATCGGTCCCCTACCCGCAGGCACCGGGTAAAAGGCGTCTCAGCATTCTCGACGCGCAACCCCACCTCCCGGCAGACGAACTTGAGCGAGCGATTTCGCAGCATGGCGCCGGGCAGCAAGCCCGACTCCAGGAGAATCTGCAGGCCGTTGCAGATTCCCAGTACCAGGCCGCCCTTGCGGGCGAACGCTTCGACCGCCTTCATGATCGGCGAGAAACGGGCCACAGCGCCGGAGCGCAGGTAGTCTCCGTACGAAAAACCGCCTGGCAAAATCACCGCATCGGCCCCACAGAGATCGGTGCTCTGGTGCCAGACGAAGATCGTCCCCTGGTTAAGAACCTTCTTGAGGACATAGTAAACGTCGTGGTCGCAGTTCGATCCCGGGAACACCACGACAGCGAACTTCATGAATTGCCTTCCTCCGCTCCTTCGACGCGCACGCGATAGTTCTCAATGACAGTGTTAGCGAGAAGCTTCTGGCACATCTCGTCCAGGCGCTTCCTCGCTTCTTCCGGCGCGACACCCTCGAGATCGATCACCATGTACTTGCCCTGGTGCACGTCGCGCACCTCTTCAAAACCCAGCGCCCGCAACGACCGGGCGATCACCTTGCCCTGCGGATCGAGCACGCCGCTCTTGAGGGTCACAAATACCTCGGCCTTCATCATTCCTCCAACGGAGCCCCCAGGCATGGCGTTCTTCCGTTCCGCCGTCCGGGGTGACTCCTGGTGCTGATTATTAAAACCGTTCCGGGCTCACCGTCCCGCCGTGCGTCCGCGCACACGTCGGCGCGAAGAGCTTCTGGTCTTATGCACCCCCATCACGGGTGTTCGTCTCCGCGAGATGGTCGCACCTTTCTGCACGCCAGCGGCGCGGCCGTTCCCGCTTCCGGCAGCGCGCGCCCGCCTCCCCGTTCGGCGGCGCGTGCGGGACGCCGCGGGCTTTCCACCAAAAACACGTTCGAAGACTTCATCCACGTGGCGCAGGTGGGGCTTTAACTCAAAGCAGGTGGCAAGCCCTCGCGCTCCGAGCACTCCGCGGATGTCGGCATCTCCCTCCACCGCTTCCCGGAAGGATCCCCCTTCGTCCCAAACCTTGAGCGCCCGGCGCTGGACCCAGCTGTATGCGGTGTCGCGTGCCACGCCTTCGCGCGCCAGAGCGACCAGGACCTGTCCAGAGAAGACCAGCCCTCCTGACGCCTCCAGGTTCCGGCGCATCGCCTGCGGATAAACGAGCAGGCCATCTATCACCCGGGTCCAGCGATCGAGCATATAGTCGAGCAGGATCGTTGAGTCGGGCAGGATGACCCGCTCCACGGAAGAGTGGGAGATATCACGCTCGTCCCAGAGCGCCACGTTCTCGAGCGCCGCATGGGCGTTCGAGCGCAGCAGGCGGCTGAGGCCACACAGCTGTTCGCACTGCACCGGATTGCGCTTGTGGGGCATGGCCGAGGAGCCTTTCTGACCCCGCGCGAACGGCTCCTCGAGCTCACGGATCTCCGTGCGCTGCAGCGAGCGGACCTCCACCGCCCCCATCTCGATGCAGGCGGCGGTGATGGCCGCGGCGCAGAGAAACTCGGCGTAGCCATCGCGTGGCACGACCTGGTTGCTCACCCGCGCCGGGCTCAGCTCGAGCCGGCGGCAGACATCTTTCTCGACGGACGGATCGAGCTGCGCATAGGTTCCGACAACACCGGAGATCTTCCCGACCGAGACCGCCTCGCGTGCCCGCTCGAGACGCTCGCGGCAGCGGCGCATCTGCTCGTACCAGAGGGCGAACTTGAGTCCCAGCGTCATCGGCTCGGCGTGCACTCCATGGGTGCGGCCGATCATCGCCGTGCGCTTGTGCTGGAGGGCGCGACGTCTCAGACTTTTAAGCAACCGGTCTACGCCCTCGACGAGGAGCCCGGCCACCTGCCGCAGCCGCAGAGCCATCGAGGTATCGAGCACGTCGCTCGAGGTCATCCCCAGGTGCAGGTAGCGCGCGTCCTCTCCCGCGTGTTCCGCTACAGCGCTCAGGAAGGCGATGACGTCATGGCGAACCTGCTTTTCGATCTCCTCGATGCGCGCCACGTCGAACCGCGCTGTCTTGCGCAGGCGGGCGGCGGCTTTCGGAGGCACCTGGCCGGTCCGCGCCATGGCCTCGCAAGCCGCCAGCTCCACCTCGAGCCAGGAGTCGTACTTCGCCTGTTCGGTCCATAGGCGCCCCATCTCCGGGCGGGTATAGCGTGCGATCATTCAGATTACTCCGTTCCCGTGTGGCCGAAGCCGCCGGACCCTCTCCGTGTCTCGGACAATTCCGTTACTTCCCGCGGCTCACCCTGCAAGACAGGCGCGATCACCAGCTGGGCGATTCTCTCGCCGCGCTCCAGCCGCACCGGCTCGGGCCCCAGGTTGATCAGCAGCACCTTGATCTCTCCGCGGTAGTCCGCATCAATCGTGCCGGGCGTGTTGAGCAGCGTCAGCCCGTAGCGCACGGCCAGCCCACTGCGCGGCCTCACCTGCCCTTCCGTGCCCTCCGGCAGCTCCACGGCGAATCCGGCCGGCACCAGCGCGCGCGCGCCGGGCTCCAGTACCAGCGGCTCCGTCACACAGGCGCGCAGGTCGAGACCGGCGCTGCCTGCGGTGGCGTAGGCAGGGACAGGCAGATCAGGATTGTTATCCGTTCGACGAAAGAGAATGATCTTGTCGCCCGGCACCACGTGCACCCCCGTCCGTCAGAACACCAGATCGCCGCGCGTGATGCTTAGGTTCGAAAGCTTCCCGAGCGCCGCCAGCGTGCAACCCCTGGAGTTGAAGAGGCGGTTCGCGAGCGCCTGCACATCCTCGGCGCTCACCGATTCGACCCCTTTCAGGATGTCCTCCATCGTGAACTGGCGGCCGAAGTAGATCTCCTGCCTGGCAAGGTTGGACATGCGGCTGGAGGTCGACTCCAGGCTCAGCATGAAGCTCCCCTTGAGGTGGTCCTTGGCGTCGCGGATCTCCTGGTTGGAGACGGTCTCGTTCTTCAACCGTCGAAACTCCTTGGTGATCAGATCGACCACCTGACGCGAGTGGTCATGCCCCGTGGCGGCGTAGACCAGGAGATAGCCCGTGTCTTGATACGAAGACACGGACGAGTAGACGGAGTAGGCCAGTCCCTTCTCCTCGCGGATGATCTGGAACAGGCGGCTGCTCATGGTGCCCCCCAGCAGCGTGTTGAGAACGTAACCGGGGAAACGATCCTCCGAGCTGTGCGGGAACGCCTTCACGCCGAGGCACAGGTGAACCTGCTCCAGGCTGTCCTTGTCCTGGAGCGCCACATCGGCTATCTCCTGCGGCGGCTGCGTGGGCACATCCGGAGTACCGTTCTTGAGGGGATCGAACGCCTTGCGGATCTGGTCCGTGGCTGCCTGGTGATCGAGGTTTCCGGCAACCGAGATGAGCATCCGCGCCGGCTGGTAGGAGGACCTGAAGAAATCGCGCAGGTGCCGAGGGGTGAGCCCGCCCACCGACTCGAGCGTGCCCTGGATTGGCAGCCCCAGCGGGTGCCCGCGCCAGAACGTCTCGCTGAAAAGATCGTAGACGCGCTCATCGGGCGTGTCCTCGACCATGCGGATCTCCTCGAAGATCACCTTGCGCTCCTTCTCGATGTCCTCCGGGTCGAAGCGCGGGTTCAGGACGATGTCGGAGAGAAGGTCAAGCACGACCCCGAGATGCTCGTCGAGCACCTTGCCGTAGAAACAGGTGTATTCCTTGCTCGTGAAAGCGTCGATCTGGCCGCCAATCGAATCGATCGCCTTGGCGATCTCCTGCCCGGTCCGGCGCTGGGTTCCTTTGAACAGCAGGTGCTCGATAAAATGCGAGATGCCATTCTCTTGCCCGATCTCGTGGCGCGATCCTTTCTTGAGCCAGATGCCGAGCGAGATCGAGCGCAGGTTGGGCATGCGCTCGGTGAGAACAGTGAGGCCGTTGTCGAGGACGGCTTTCTCGATCATGAGTGCAGTCGCTCTGTAGAGTGCTCAGGATCCGCGGCCCTGATGAGGACCAGCAGTGAGGCGGGGCTCCTGAAACGAAAGTATACCACAGGCGGCCGGCCGGACCGCCTGCTAAGACAGGAGGCTGATCGAACTAACTGCCTGGTTTTAATGAATTAATGGATGCCGTTACCGTGGCCGGCCACTGTTCTGCCGGCCGCGCCCTCTCGAAGCGCCGCGCTGCCGCCTCTGCCGGATCTCGCCAGGGGCCCGGATGCGCCCTCCGGGGCCGATGCCGCCCGGCATGAAACCCGCCTCTCCTCCGCCCGTGGTGGCGGGGGGCGGCGCGAACTCGTAGGCCGTGAACCAGAAGTCGCGGATACGGTCGTACCCTTCGTACATCTTGAACGCCTTTTCCTTCAGGTTGGCGCTCGCCACGCCAGCGATTGGCGCGTTCACCAGCTGCTCGGGGCGGAACGGCGAGATCTGGGTGACGCTGGAGCTGAACATCGATCCTCCGGGAGGCTGGGCACGACGCTGCCCCCTGCCGGGAAAGCGGGTCGACTGCCGCGGACTGCGCAGGCCGAACTCCTCAGGCGTCTGGGGACCGAGCGCCCGCGGCTGGGCCCGCGCTCCCGCGGCTGCGACCTGTCCTTGCCGCCGCAGCATCGAGACCGGGCGCATCTCCATGGTCACGGGGTTGACGACGGCCTGCCCACCCGGAGCGAGCACGAGCTTCGCCCATTCACCGTTCTTGGTGAACGGATCGCGGAACAGCTTGCGGATGTACCGATGGTTGCGGGGACCCTTCTTGAGGAGCATCTCGAACTCGTTCGGTAGCGCCCCGTGCTCCTTCTGGTACTCGGCAAGCGCCTGTGCGTACTGCTTGCCGCGGAAGACGAGCTCCTCCTCGCGGTCCCGGCGCAGAATCACCGACCACTTCTCGGCCGCCATCGTCACCATGATCGTCATGATGGTGACCGCCACCATGAGGCCAATGAGGAGGTGGCCTGAATCGGCACGGCGCCCCACCTCCGGAGCGATTGTCTGAACTTTCCGACGGAGGTCCACTAGATGCCCATCCAGCTCTACGCCTCTCTGTTTGGGTTAGAAATCCTCATTAATCTGAACTGGATCCGATAGAACTCC
>JAPUKU010000057.1 GCA_027295505.1 Acidobacteriota bacterium | reverse complement strand
GGGTCGGAGCAGATTGAAATTGCTGTCTGCGACACCGGCCCTGGAATTCCCGAGAACATTCTGCACAAGCTCTTCGAGCCGTTTTTTACCACTAAACCTACCGGGAAAGGCACGGGCATGGGCCTATCCGTCAGCTTCGGGATCATCAAGGATCACGGCGGCGACATCCGACCCGAGAGCAAACCCGGAGAAGGCGCTGCCTTCATCATCACTCTCCCGATCTGTAAGATCGCAGCCCAGGAGACCTCTCTCACACCCCAGCCGGTAGCCTGAGAAACAGGTAGTTTCTACACAAATCGATCCGATTTCATCCCCGAGGACCACACGCTTCTCACCGGGAGGGTGAGGTTTTTTCACTTCCACACTTGATGATCGATATAATGATCCAGTTTTCACCTCCCGGGACACGAAAGGAGTAAGAAGCAATGGCTGAGGCAGATCCGGGCAAGGAGCCCAAGAATTTCCATCTTGATAAACCCGTAGAGAGCCGCCCCTTTTTCCTCAAGGGAGCCAACGCCCTGGGCTGGGGCATGCAGAACCGTTTCTCCAAAATCTTCGACCCGAAGAGCGGCCGGACCGTCATGCTGGCGATTGATCATGGCTACTTCCAGGGCCCGACCACTGGACTGGAGCGGGTTGACGTCAACATCGTTCCTATACTCCCCTACTGTGATGCCCTCATGCTCACCCGGGGAATGCTACGGACCACCATCCCTTCCGCTTTCACCGGCGGGATCGTTCTCAGAGCGAGCGGCGGACCGAGCATTCTCAAGGAGCTCTCCGACGAGGAGCTTGCCGTCGATATCGTGGATGCCTGCCGGCTCAACGTGGCTGCCGTGACGATCCAGGTGTTCGTGGGCGGAGAGTTTGAGACCCGCTCAATCCGTAACATGACCCGCCTCGTCGACCTCGGTTATCGCTATGGAATCCCTGTTCTTGCCGTCACCGCTGTGGGAAAGAACATGGTTCGTGATGCGAAATACTTCCGGCTTGCCTGTCGGATCTCTGCAGAGCTCGGAGCCCAATTCGTGAAGACGTACTACGTTCCAGAAGGGTTCGAGACCGTGGTGGCCTCCTGCCCGGTCCCCATCATCATGGCAGGCGGTAAGAAGCTTCCGGAGCTGGATGCCCTAACCATGGCCTACAATGCTGTGGAGCAGGGAGCTTCAGGCGTTGACATGGGCAGAAACATCTTTCAGTCGGATGCGCCGGCCGCGATGATCCAGGCTGTCCGTAAGATCGTGCACGACAAGATGAAGCCGTCCGAGGCTCTGGAGCTGTTCCAGACCCTCAAATCAGAGCAGCGCTAGACGGATTTTTCTCTTCGATGCGAACTCTCGAGCTCCTTCGGAAGTCGGCTCCCACGATCAGCGCCGGTATTTTGACCGCCGACTGGATGGCGCTTGGCTCCGAACTATCCCTTCTAGAGCAGACCGATGTTCACCTTGCTCATGTCGACGTCATGGACGGATGCTTTGTTCCCATGCTCACGGTTGGCCCGCCCGTGATCAAGGCCCTGAAAACACCTCTATTGAAGGACATCCACCTGATGGTCGAGGATCCCCTGGAGAAAGTCGAATCGTACGTCGCGGCTGGCGCGGACATTCTCACTGTGCATGTGGAATCGTGCAATCATATCCACCGTGTATTGCAGAAGCTTGGAAGCCTGGAGAACCAGAACGATCCACACAGGGGGCTGGTCCGGGGTGTGGCCCTGAACCCGGGAACGCCCATCACCGCGCTGAAACCACTCCTGGATCAGATCGAGCTGGTGCTACTTCTGGGTGTCAATCCCGGCTGGGGTGGACAGTCCCTGATCCCGGCGACGTTTTCCCGTATGCAGGACATGAAGGAGATGATCACGCATTCCAAACGGGACATCCTGCTTGGCGTTGACGGTGGCGTGACCCGGGATAACATCTCCAGGCTCGGGTCGGCAGGAGCCGATCTCGTGGTCGCCGGGAGCGCGATATTTGACGGAAAGACCCCGACCCAGAACGCCCGCACACTCCTCGATCGCCTGCGGTCTCCGCGTCTTTGAGAACCCGTCACGGACAGCTGACGACACGTTCATCCCCGTCCGGTCTCTGCCCCCAGCCTCCCTCATATGGAACCGTGGCGCGGACCGAGGACCGGTTGACGTTTTAGTTTCGGCGGTCGAAACTTCGGTCAGATGGCGATGATGGAGCGGGAGCGGCGGCTGCCGCGCCGGCGAGTGCCCTGAGGTTCGCTCTTCGGCTTGGGGAGCTTGACAGTCTTGGAGAGCTCGGTGAACGCATGAGTCTTGTGCGGAATTGCCATGGCCTGGACAAAATGCTCCTGGAATTTCGCCTCCAGAGCAGTCTCTACCTTCTCCACCTTGCGGACCCGCTCCTCGATCGTGGCGCGGGCATTCTTGTCCACCAGGGCGATCACCGCTCCCGTTCCGGCCGCATTGCCCGCCGCTGAAACGTGTTCCAGGTTGCAGTCCGGAATGAGTCCCAGGATCATCGCATACTTCACATCGATATGGCTGCCGAATGCCCCTGCCAATCGGATGCGATCCACTCGCTCGATGCCCAGGTGATCCATCAGCAGGCGCACACCGGCGTAAAGAGCCGCCTTTGCCAGCTGGATGGCGCGCACGTCGTTCTGGAGGATGCGCAGACACGGCTCACCCTCGTGCAACACGAAGGCATGCGTGCGTCCATCCGCCACGATACGCGGGCTTCTTGCCGAGTGGCCGCCGTCGATGGCCCCATCTGCATTGAGGATCCCGACCAGAAACATCTCCGCAACTACTTCGATGATGCCGGACCCACACACACCCGTCACACCGGTCCTTTTCACCTGCTCGGCAAAATCCGCATGATCCGACCACAGATCACAGCCGATGACCTTGAAGCGAGGTTCGAGAGTCGCCGGATCGATGCGCACCCGTTCGATCGCTCCGGGAGCCGCCCGCTGTCCGCAGCTGATCTGGGCGCCCTCGAACGCGGGCCCGGTCGGGCTCGAGGCCGCCAGCAGGCGTTTGCGGTTCCCAAGCACAATCTCCGCGTTGGTGCCCACGTCTACGAGAAGGGTTATCTCGTCGCCATCATACGGCGCCTCCGTCAGCAGGACCCCGGCCGTGTCAGCTCCGACGTGCCCCGCGATACAGGGAAGGACGTAGGCGCGGCCACCGGAGTGGATCTCGAGGTCGAGATCCGAAGTCCGGACTTCGATGGCACCGTCGGTCGCGAGAGCGAAAGGAGCCGTTCCCAGTTCCACAGGGCTGATCCCCAGAACGAGGTGGTGCATGATGGGATTGCCCACCAGTGTCATTTCGAGGATGTCTTCCCTGTCGATGGCGGCGTCGGCCGCGAGCTTCCCTATCAGTTCATTGATTGCCTCCCGCACCACGCGGGTCATCTCGACATCACCGCCGGGGTTCATCATCACGTAAGACACCCGGCTCATCAGGTCCTCGCCGAAACGGATCTGCGGATTCATCACACCGGCGCTGGCGGTCACTTCACCGCTGGTGAGATCGCACAGGTGGGCGGCCACGGTCGTCGAGCCCACATCCACCGCCACACCATAGATGCGCTCCTTAAACTCCGGCCATATTGCAACAATCTCCCGACCCTTACGAACCGCCACCGTCACCTTCCACTTCCCGTTCCGGAGGCATGACTGCAGTTTGCGCAGAACGGTGGGTCCGCAGGTGAGGCCGGCGAGACCCCACTCTTTCTCCAGCGCCTCCAGGAGTCGCTGCAGATCGCTGCTAGCCTGGTCGAGCTTCGGCTCGGGCACTTCCACGTAATGCAAATGTACGATCGGATTGACCTCGATGTCCCGGGCCTGGAACTCCTTGCGGATGACCTGGTGGTGGACCTGGCTGCGGGCCGGAACATCAATTACCAGATCGCCACGGATCTGGGTGTGGCAGCTCAGGCGGCAACCTTCTTCGAGACCATGCTTGTCGGAGTAGCGCTGCTCCGGCTCGCTGAAGGGGCTAAGATGATCCGGCCGGGAAGTGACACCAAACTTAGCGAATGCCCCCTCGCTGAGCAGCACCTGGCAACGACCACAGATGCCCCGGCCGCCGCAGACCGAATCAATGTCCACTCCAAGCTGGCGCGCAGCCTGAAGGACAGGCGTACCCAGTGGGAAGCGACCGCGTTTCCCCGAGGGGGTAAACACGATCAGGGCATCGCGAGAATCATCCAGCATCGGGGAAACACCGCCTTTCTGGACGAAGTGCTAGGCCGACGCCTGCCGTCGCCGGCGTCCACGCCGAGCGCGACGATCCTCAGCACCTGCGGGGAGCACTCGGTAGGCGCGGATCCAGTTAGCGCACTCCTTGTCGTTGCCCATGATTACGTCGGCGCCTCGAATGGCGGTCATGATCTCGGTGTGAAGGGGATTGACGATAGCCGAGGTCATGCCCGCCCCGATCGCCATGCTAATGAAGGCTCCGTTCAAGCCGTTGCGTTTGGGCAATCCAAAACTGACGTTTGAAGCACCGCAGATCGTGTTTACCTTCAATTCCGAGCGCAGCCGACGGACCAGATCCATCACTTGCCGGCCCGCCGTGCCGATGGCGCCAATCGGCATCACCAGAGGATCCACAACGACATCGTGGGCGGGAATGCCATGATCGGCCGCGCGCTCAACAATCCTCTTGGCTACCTCGAAACGAACGTTGATGTCCTGGGAGATCCCCGTGTCGTCGTTTGAGATCGCCACCACCGCGGCACCGTACTTCTTTACCAGAGGAAGCACCGACTCCAGACGCTCCTCCTCACCGGTGACGGAGTTCAGGAGCGCCTTGCCTTTGTAGACTGAAAGCCCGGCTTCCAAGGCCGCTACGATAGAGGAATCGATGCACAGCGGTACATCGACCACTGACTGAACGAGTTGGATTGCTTTCGCCAAGATGCCGGGCTCGTCCGCCAGCGGAATACCGGCGTTCACGTCCAGCATGCGGGCGCCCGCCTCGACTTGCGCCACGGCGTCCGATTCCACCCGGCTGAAATCACCGTCCTTCATTTCTTTGGCCAGGAGCTTTCGGCCGGTGGGGTTGATACGCTCGCCAATTGGCACAAAGGGTCGGTCGAAACCCAGAATGACTTCCTTGGTTGCGGAGGTGAGTACTGTTTCACTCATGATTTGGTATCCATGTTCTCGTTGCTATCTTGAACACCGGACGAGCCAGTTCCCGCCTTTTCCTGATCCAGGACCCCTCCCGCCTGAACCACAGCGTTCAGAACCGGTGGAGGAAACTGGTCTTCGAGACTGGCAATCGCGTCGTTCACCGCCTGTTCCATATCACCGTCACAGCTGCGGATGTCCCGCCGCCACTCGCTCAGGTACAGGTCGCTAGAACCCTTTCCGGCGCGCATTGCCGCCCGATCGATCGCCTTGGCGAACCGGGGGGGCAGGACTTTCTTAACACGTTCACGGCCACGTTTGGCGATCACCTGGGCCGGAATATCTCTCCAGTAAACTGTGATCAGCTTTGCCACGTTCACTTCACCTCCAGGCCGGCAGGCCTGAGCTCTCTTGCGAACAGCTCCAGACCCGTGTACTGGTACTGATAGTCGAGTCCCAGACGCTCGGCGTATTCCTGTGCTTTCTTCTGAAGCTCGTCGGTTTCCACTTGCGCCAGGTAAACCAGCTTGCGGTAGTTCCGGAAATAGACGGGCAGCAGCTCCGGGTGCCGATCGAGCCCCAGCCCCTCGTAGACCAGGCGCTCGAAGTGCCGCACCAAAAAATCAGTCAGATAGAATGTGCCCAGATCGGACTCACAGAGCTTCGCGAAATCCTCGGATCCGGCGAAGAACTCGTAGCAGTGCGCGCCGGGAAGGCGTTCTATCCCATACTCCTCGAGAACACGATCCAGGAGCCCTCCGGTACCACAGTCCGCGTAGGCCACGAAGATTCGCTCGTACTGGTCACGCCCCGCTTCGATCTTCGATCGAACCGCCTGCGGAATTTCCTTCGGTGTGTTGTGCAACTCGGCCGGCAGACACTGCAGGGTGATGTGGTCCCACCCGTTGAGCTTCTGCAGTGCGTTGATCTCTCGACCCAGTGCACCACAGGCAATGATCAGGGTTGAAGCCGGCACGGACATTTCTCCCGGTTCAAGCCGTGGCGCGGCGCTCCGCTACCAGTCTCTTGGCGGTCTCGACGGCCGTGGCAGCGTCACGACAATAGGCGTCGGCGCCTATTTCTTTTCCGAACTCCTCGTTCAGGGGAGCGCCCCCGACCATCACAATGTACTCGCTGCGAATTCCCTCTTCCTTCATCATATCGATCACCACCTTCATGTACGGCATGGTGGTGGTGAGCAGCGCGGACATTCCCAAGATATCTGGCCTGTGCTCCTTCAGAGCCTCGAGGTACTTCTCCACTGACGTGTTGATTCCCAGATTGATGACCTCGAAGCCCGCGCCTTCCATCATCATTCCTACCAGGTTTTTGCCGATGTCGTGAATATCGCCCTTGACCGTGCCAATGACCATCTTGCCAACCGGTTTGGCGCCGGTGCTCACCAGGATGGGGCGCAGGATCGCCATGCCGGCCTTCATAGAGTTGGCGGCCAGAAGAACCTCCGGTACAAAGAGGATGCCATCGCGGAAGTCGATGCCGACAATGGTCATGCCGCTGACCAGTGCTTCGTTGAGGACCTTGTCAGCCTTCCATCCACGCTCCAATAGAATGTTCGTGCCTTCCTTGACTTCCTCGGCAAGGCCGTCGTACAGGTCATCGTGCATCTGCTTGACGAGTTCGTCGTCTGGCAGATCCGAGAGAATTATTTCTCCCTGTTCATCTGTCTCTTCGTTCGGCATATGCCGCTTCTCCTATTTATCCTTTCTCCCGGCCGGCCGCCTCTCCAGCCGGATTATCATTCCGCTGGGCAGAAAACGGGTGGGGTTATTGCAGGATAGGCGCTTAAGGGTGGGTCCGCCGGCGGCCTCTGCGTCGGCGCCGTTCCCTCTCTCCGGCTCCCGTAACGGCCACGGGTTTCGGTTCAGCGGCTACGGGAACCTCGGGGAACTTCTCCTGCGACTTGAAGCCGATCTTCATGATCCGCCTCATCTCCGCATCGATCTTCGGATCGGTCTCAATGGGGGCGTACCGGGCCAGGCGCCGCTCGACATCCTCGGTTGCCCGCGTGTTGAGATCCTTGCTTCCCTGGCGCTCCCAGGCCTCGCGATTTTCGCGATCGATTACTGGTTGGGTCAAATAGAGTTCCTGAGGCCAGTACTTGAGCGTATGGGGCGAGGTGATCAGATGGTTCTCGGCGAGGAGCTCCTGCACCAGATCGGTCGTGGGTAGATCGTCCAGAACCTTCATCTCCCTCACGAAGTGCAGCGCCTGTCCGCACATCTCGTCATCAAAGACCAGCTTGGGCAGACTGAACACCAGCAGGAAGTCGAGCATCCCCGGTCCGGAGACCGAGTTCACCCCCGCCAGGGCCGCCAGCAGGGCGCTCCCAAAAGTTTCCGCCCCGGCCTGAGCATCAAGGATCTTGCCATCGCTGAGGGCCATGTACGACTGGCAGGGCAGTTCCAGCGCCTTCGCCACCGCCGTGTACACCACGTTGAGGTGCTGTGCCTCAATCGCCGCCATCGGTGCGCTGGCAGCCTTCATGTGGAAGGCCGCCGGCGCCCCGCCGAAGACCACGGGTGCACCCGGCTTGATGATTTGCGCCATCACCACACCGGTCAGCACGTCCGCAGTGTGAAACACCGTCGCCCCCACCAGCGTGACCGGGGCGATCAAACCCATCAGCGTGACCGGCACGATCTCGATCGGAATGCCCGCCTCGACACAGTCGAGCAAGTTCTGGCACGAATCCTCGCTGTACCTGAAGTTCCCGGTAGCGGTGATCGTGAACATTGACAGCGGCCGGGCGATCAGATCCTCGCGATCGCTGCGGAAGAGCTGCATTATCTCCGCCATGCGGGGAACGCCGTGCTCCGTGAAAGCACCTGATACGACGGGCTTCAGCGAATTGGTCAGGCAGAGATAAAGCCGCCAGATGTCGGAGACCTGCGCTTCGATGTCCTGGTTTGTCGAGAACGCCGTGGCGAGATAGGGGATGTTCTTCAGGCCGTCACCCAAGCGCACGTACTCCACGAAGTCCCTGGTGTTGGCCAGGCGGACCTCGCCGGTGCGGTGATCCAACATCTTCAGACCACTCGAGCCCGGCACGAAGTGGACCCTATCCCCGCCGAGATCGGCGTGCGGCTCGCCTGCGCGGTTATACAGCTTGAACGATTTCGGCGCGCTCGCGATCGCCTTGTCGACGTCCTCCGGCGGAAACAGGATGCGCTGTTCGGTTGAATCAAGCTTGAGGCCGTACTCCAGGAGGCGTTCACGCACGCGCGGTCCGCGGATCTCTATGCCGACTTCGCTCATGATCCGCTTGGCTTCGTTGAGGATCTTCCCGGTGAGTTCGTCGCTGATGACTTTTAACCCTGGTCGCACGGATTCCCTCTCGCCTGTATCGGCCAGCCCGAAATGGGCCAGCTCCTCAACCTGATTCAGAGATAGTATCTAAGTCAGTCATAGATGGACTTCATTTTCCAGCCGCCGGCATGCCTTCCTTGCGTTTGGCAACGTAGGCGGCAAGGGCTTCATCGACTGCCGGGTCAAGTGGAACCGGCTGGTACTCCTCGAGTAATCGCTTCCAGATCTTGTTGGCGCGGGTCGTGGTGTCTATGCTCCCCGCCTCCTTCCAGGTCTCATAGTTGCGCCAGTCCGACAGCATCGGTGAGTAGAAGGCGGTCTCATACCGTTCGAGGGTGTGCGGGGATCCAAAGAAGTGACCGCCCGGTCCGACTTCCTCTATCGCCTCCAGCGCCAGCGTGTCCTCCGAGACCTCGATCGGTTTCATATACTCCGCCATCATCTGGAGCATCTCAGCATCCACGATCAGCTTTTCAAACGAGGCGGTGAGGCCGCCTTCCAGCCACCCGGCTGCATGGTAAACCAGGTTTGCGTGGCCCATGATTGCTCCCCAGAGAGACATGGCGCTCTCATAAACAGCCTGGGCGTCGACCGTGTTCGATGTGTTCGTGTTGCTGGAACGGAAAGGGATTCCGTGGCGGCGGGCGAGCTGCCCGCTGGCCAGCGCCGCCTTGGTATATTCCGGCGTGCCGAAGGCTGGAGAGCCGCTCTTCATGTCCACGTTTGATGTGAAAGCTCCATACATCGCGGGAGCGCCTGGATTGACAATCTGGATCAGCGTCAACACGGCCAACGCCTCGGCATTCTGCAGCGAAAGCGTTCCGGCCAACGTCACCGGCCCCATCGCGCCCGCGAGCGTGAACGGGGTCACGCACACCACCTGTCCCGCCTGCGCATATTCAATCAGTCCCTCCGCCATAGGGATGTCGAGCTGTAGAGGTGTGTTTGTGTTGACGACGGTCAGGAACGGGGGCCGCTTGGCCAGTCCTTCACGGTCGGTACCGAAAGCAATGCAGGCCATCTCGATCGCATCCACACTTCGCTCACGGCCTAGCGCCCAGGGCTGCCAGGTTTTGTCGAGCAACCGGCACTGAGCCTGGTACATGTCGAGGTGGCGCGTCTCCGGGGGAAGATCCTGGGGTTCAAATCCCCAGCCTCCCTCCTGGTGGATGATGTTCAGGCTCTGCGCCAGCCGCAGAAAGTCACACGTGTCAGCAAACGTTCCCGTGCGCCGGCCGCGGTCGAGATCGGTACAGTAGGCAGGACCGCTGACGGTGCAGAAGGCAATACGGTTCCCGCCCAGGGTGATGTCGCGCTCGGGATTGCGGGCTCGTAGTGTGAATTCACTGGGCACGAGGGCAACTTTCTCTTCCACCAGACCGCGGTCGAAGCGCACCATCTTAGTGGTGGGGTCGACATCCGCTCCGGCTGCTTTGAGAATCTTTCGTGCTTCCTCGTGCAGCACACGCATTCCCGTCCGCTCGAGTAGCACGAGGGAGCTCTGGTGGATCGCTTCGATCTGGTCGGTGCTCAGCACCTCGATGGGTGAGTACGGGTTCACGAGTTGTCGCCATGGTAGCTGCTTGACCGCAGGCTCCTGGCGCCGGTTGCGCGATCGGGCTGAGCGGCGGACCATCAACAACTCTCTCCCTACACTCCCTTTGACGAATCCACCGGGAGGCTAGCAATATGGATGGAGAAACCCGTCCTGTTCATGCACTTCTCTTTCACGCATTTTGCTCGGTCGGCCCTGCGGACGGGTCACAAGAGCCCCTTTCCAGGCTGACCGAATGATAAGTTAGGATCGATGCTAGTACCAAGTTGCTAGTGCCGTCAAGCGCTTACAGAACATTTCTTTTTCTGACCCGTGTTCGGTAAATAGTCACCTCGCCTCGATAGCCCCCACGTGCGAAGCCGCCGTCCTGATCCATCGGGGTCAATGGAGGCTGACGTTGTCCCCGGGCCTATCGGGGACAATAATCGAGAATCCCTCGAACGAGTACTGTCGGTTCCCGTCGGTGAGAATGAACGAGGCAGAACCTCCCTGGATCACCTCGAACGCATCGCGCATTCGCACCAGGTACTGGCTCGGCAGCCAGGGCTCCATGTGCGCGGGCAGGAGCCAGTCGATCTGGTCAACGAGCCCCGCCAGCCGTCTGGCTGAGTCCGTGTACTGGCCGACGTTCGCGCCCTCGAAGTGCGCATAAAGAGCCTCCGGATAGAACGTGTCGCCGGTGAACAGAAGTCGGTTGGCGCGATCGAGGAGGCATAGAGAGTCCGGCGTGTGCCCCGGTGTGAGGAGGACTTCAAGGGTGCGATCGCCAAGATCGATCTGATCGCCATCTGCGACGGTCCTGCCAACGCTGAACGGTTCAATCCGGTACGTGTCCGATGAGAATCCTTCCGGAGTCCGCCTTCGAATCCACCCCTCACTGACGAACCCCGCGACCTCGTCATGAGACTTTCCTCGAGCATTGGTGCGCGTGAACTCTGTAGCGGCCCCGTAGATCGTTCGGAACGAGTGATTTCCTCCGACGTGATCGTAATGCGTGTGCGAGTTAAGGACGATCGGATCGTGGTCCGTGAGCTCCGAAATAACCCCTTTCATGTCGCCAATGCCCAGTCCTGTGTCAAACAGGAGGGACCTCTGTGTTCCCACGATGAGGTAGGAGATGACCAGCTCGAAGTGTCCCGGTTCATGGATAGCGAAGATTCCAGGCCGGATCCGGTACACCTCGAACCAGGCCTGGCCCTGTGGAGCTTTTTTGAACTGTTTCCAGGATGGGCTTGGAGGTTGAGAAAACCAGTCATCCATTCCCGCCCCTCTATTCTGCACGAATTCGTTATCAGCCTCTCCTGTCGTCATCCCCTGGCAAGAGAGAAGGATCAGGCACATTAGCAAAAACGGGACAAGACTCAACAAAAGGTTCCGCATCTCTTATCCACTCCTCAGGCACACTTCGCAAATGAAAGTGGGCTTCTCGCCTTCATTCACGGCATCGCGGCACTCGAGAAAACATCCTCACCGTCAAAGAGGGTCAACAAAACTCTTGCCTCATTGATCTCGGTGGGCAGGGCTTCAAAGAGATTGCGATCCAGAACGATGAGATCGGCGCGTTTGCCGACCTCGATTGATCCCAGTCGATCTTCCTGGCGCATGAGATAAGCGCCGTTGATGGTATAGGCGGCCAGCATGGTGGCCAGATCGATGCGCTCCATCGGATTCAGTGTGGATCCGCCGGTACCGTTCGGATTCTGGCGCCGCACCGCCACCTCGATCGCATCCAGGGGATTGAGAGAGGAGACCCACCAGTCGCTGCCGCCAACGATACGTCCTCCAGCGCGGTGTACACTGCCGGGGGATCGGCTACCGCAGGCGCCCGCCGCCAACAGAAAGAGGCCCACCATAGTGAGCCGCAGGAAGACTGGCTTCATCTGCAGAATGCTAATCGTCGGCGGCTCGAGGAAACGATACCGGACTGCGGTACCCCTCCGCATCGTAAGCGCGAACACCGAAGAAATAGTTGTCCTTGCTCATCGGGAGGGTGATCTCGGTGACCTTGCCGGCATCATGGACCTGTTGCCAGGTGGAAGCTGTGGTTTCGCGCCACACGATCTCGTAGCCGGCAACATCCGGCTCCGGGCTGGGCGACCAGCGAAGCGTCGTATCATTTGCGAGCTCGGCAACGATGATACGGGTGCGGCCAGGCGCTGAGGGGGCATTCGCCAGATGCGCCAGAGCGGAGGCGTTGATGCGCGCCACGCCTGCCATGTACTCTCCGTCGACGTACTCGGGGCGGTCACCATACCGCACTCCGTTCTCCTCACGAATGTCCTGGTGCTGGCGGTCGTAATTTTCCTCGACCACGGTGAACCGGACGGCGGAGTAGCCGAACTCATTGAACGCCGAGTGATCTCCTCCACGCAGGAATCGATCCTGTCTGAACACCAGCATGGGCTGCACGGAAAGAAAATGCCACGCTGCCACCTCATCGATGGCGCGGGCCAGCTGGCGCGACGGTGAGTCACTCTCCCCCGACAGACCGAGTATCTCAGTCATCTCGTTGTCTCCGGCGCTGGTCGGAAGCCCTTCAGAGAAGAGCCGCACGCGGCTGTTCTGGGGTGGGCCCGAGACCACCGATGGATCGCCGACGATGTCGTTGCTGAGGACGGCACGAATATCAATCCCCTTCTCACGCGCGGTGCGCGCATGGTGCCAGGCGCCGTAGAGGCCCTGCTCCTCTCCAGCCGTCGCCATGAAAATGAGCGTGCTGTCGTATTCGTAGCGGGACATGGTGCGCGCGAGCTCCATGACCACCGACACTCCCGAGGCATCGTCGTTCGATCCGGGGGCATCACTCTTTGAGTCCATCGGATCGCTCGCCCTGGAATCGTAGTGCCCGATCACGTAATAGCGACGGCCGCGTGCCTCAGGCATCCGGCCTGGCAGCTCCGCGACAACGTTCGCGATCGTGACCTGGCGGTTGATCCTGTCCCCATCGGGACGCTGCAGATGCTCGTCGAAGTATGCCCGCAGCGCTGTCTCACCGGTGCGCCCGGATTCCGTTGAGTAATGGTCGAATTGGCTCTTGATCCAGCGCCGCGCTGCACCGATGCCCCGTTCCGTGGAAGAGATGTCTGATAGCGTGTGGCGCGTCCCGAACCGGGCCAGACGGTAAACATTTTCCTCGAGGATGGCCGGTGAAATGCTGGCGAGCATGCTGCTGACCTCTTTCGGAGGTTCACCGACAGGGGTGGCACCGACGGTGGTCTCTGCATCCTGCCCGGCTCCCTCATCCGCTGGCTGGGAAGGAGAGCGGCACGAGGCAACCGCCAAACAGACGAGCAGGCCGGCCAACGCAATATTTCGTCCTCTTAGGGGCATGATGGGGAAAACCATACCACTTTCGCCAACCTCTTTCCACGCACCCACCGATTGAGGTATTTACAGGGTACTGCTGGACGGCTAGTATGAGCACATGAAGC